>NZ_PNOT02000221.1 GCF_002879535.1 Mesorhizobium intechi | reverse complement strand
GACGAAGGCGATCGAGCGGAATTCGCGCAGCAGCCCGGCATTGAAGGTGATTTCGTCGATGCGGTTCTGGATCTCGTTGGCGCTCCTGGGCGTTCCTTCGCGCACCACCGGATTGATCTGCACCAGCAGCACATCCTCGGTCGCCGCCGTCTTGAAGAACGGATAGAGCGCCGGGTTGCCGCCATAGCCGCCATCCCAATAGGGCACGCCCTTGATCTCGACGGCGCGGAACAATTGCGGCAGGCAGGCCGAGGCCATCACCGTGTCGAGGTCGATCTCGCCATCGGAAAAGACCCGCAGCTGCCCGGTCTCGACATTGGTGGCGGAGATGAACAATTCCATCGACTTGCAGGCACGGACATTGCTGAAATCGATCTGCTGCGCCACCACGTCGCGCAGCGGATTGAGGCCGAGCGGATTGGCGACATAGGGCGAGAACACCCGCGACATGGTGTCGAAGAAGACATAGCCGGGCGTGTTCTCGATCGACCAATTGCCCCAGGCGACGTCCCACGGCGTGCGCTGCACCGGGCTGAACCGGCCCTTTGCCGCCACCGCACGCCAGAAATCGTCGAGCTTCTTGCGCGCGCCCTCGACCCCGCCACGCACAAATCCGTCGGCCAGGGCCACCGCGTTCATGGCGCCGGCGCTGGTGCCGGAAACCGCCGATATCTCCAGCCTGCCGTCCTCAAGCAATCGGTCGAGCACGCCCCAGGAGAATGCGCCATGCGAGCCGCCGCCCTGAAGCGCGATGTTGATCTTCTTGTTTTCCTCCGCCTTGCCGTTCTTCGTCATGGCGTTCCTGTCGTCCTGATGTGCCAGCCTGCCCCAGCGTCATGGAAGGAAGCAGCTATTGGCGGCCTATGTTGCAGTGCAGCATATAAGGACGGACCAAGGCAAGAACACGAACACGGTCGCGTGATCACATGAAATTTCGGTCATGCGAGAAAAGCCCCTCCGATTGAAGCGGAGAGGCTGTGTCCTCAGGTCGGGGATGCCTAGGCGACCATATCGGGCACCGGGCCGACATAGCGCGATTGCGGACGGATCAGCCGTCCGGTCGTCTGCTGCTCGCGCGCATGCGCGATCCAGCCGGCAACTCGACCGGCGGCGAAGACATTGCTGAAGGCCTGTGGCGGAAAACCCGCCGCTTCCAGCACCAGTGCCGTGTAGAATTCGACATTCGTCTGCAGCGAGCGCTGCGGCTTGGCGATCCGCAACATCTCGAGCGCCGCCTTTTCGACCTCCTCGGCGAAAGCCAGCCGGCGGCCGGTCTCGCCCTCGCCGCCGAGCTGGCGCACGACTGCTTTCAGCACATCGGCGCGCGGATCGCGCACACGGTAGATACGATGGCCGAATCCCATGATCCGCCTGCCATGCGCGATCTCGTTGCGCAGCCAGCTGGCCGCATCGCCATTCGCCCCGATCGCGTCGAGCATCTCGATCACCGGGCCGGGCGCGCCGCCATGCAGCGGCCCCTTGAGCGCGCCGAGCCCGGCCAGCACCGACGAGGTCAGGCCGGCCAATGTCGAAGCAACGACGCGCGTGGCGAAGGTCGAGGCGTTGAGGCCGTGGTCGCAGACGGTAACCAGATAGGTGTTGAGCGCTTTTGCCAATGCCGGTGACGGAACGGAGCCCTGGAGCATGTGCAACATGTCGGCGGCATGGTCGGCCTTGCCATCCGGCGCGACTGGCTGCTCGCCGCGCCGCAGGCGCAGCAAGGCAGGCGTCAGCACGGCGGGCGCCGCGATCAGCCGCAGCGCGTCCGCCAGTGTTTCGCCGTCTGGTAGCAGAGCCATGCCGGCGCGCATGGCGCTGTAGATCTCGAGTGGCGCCAGCAGCGAGAGCGAAGGCAGGATCCGCTCGAACACCTCGACACGCGCCTCCCCCAGTTGCGCCGCCAGTTCGGCATCGCCGGGCAGATCCTCGAAGAAGCCGTCGAGCAACAGCCGGACGACCTGCGGAAAGTTCCATCGTCCGGCCAGTTCCGCAAGCGAATGGCCACGGATCGTCAGTCGGCCGCCCAGACCATCCACGTCGGACAGCACGGTTTCGGCCGCAACCACATCATCGAGCCCATTCGCCATAACCTTGTCTCCTTGAAGCTTTTGCGGATCGGAGATAAGGCTGGTCAACCCAAGCATCAATCTTGATCAACAGAATCAATATCAGAGCCGGAAATGTCGGAATGGTTATCGCGGGAAGAGGCGTTGGAAAGGCTGCGGGTTAGGCCGCAGACGCTCTATGCCTATGTCAGCCGCGGGCGTATCGGCATGCGGCCGGACCGCGCCGACCCACGCCGCAGCCAGTATCGCGCCGACGACATCGCGGCGCTGGCAACGCGCAGGGCGCGCGGACGCAGCCCCTCGGCCATAGCCGAAAGCGCGATTGCCTGGGGCGAGCCGTCGATCGCAACGGCGATTTCGACCGTCTGGCACGGTCGCCTCATCTATCGGGGCCGGGATGCCGCCCTGCTGTCCGACCATGCCACGCTGGAAGAAACCGCCGCTGTGCTTTGGGCCTTGCCTGAACCGATCCGTTTTGAAGCGCCGTTGCCGGATGCGCCACGCCACTCCGGCCGCGCTCCAGCCTTCGCGCGACTTGCCTTGCTGGCCGGCCAGGCGCGGCCTTCGCTTGGACGCAGCGCCGCCTCGCTATGTGCCGACGCCGCGCGCGCAATCGGCGTGCTGGCCGGCGCCCTCGGTGCCGAAGCGGGGCCGGATCCGGTGCACCGGCGTTTGGCACGGGGCTGGTCGGTCGATGAGCGTGGCGCAGATGCGATCCGGCGCGCCCTTGTGCTGCTCGCCGATCACGAGTTGAATGCATCAACCTTCGCGGCCCGCGTCGCGGCCTCCACCGGCGCCCCACCCGCTGCTTGCCTGCTGGCAGGCCTGGCGACACTCTCCGGACCGCGCCATGGCGGTGCCGGCGAAGCGGTGATGCAGCTTGCTGAAGATGCGGCGCGGCACGGCGCCGACGCCGCGATCCGGCGCTGGCTCGGCCATGACCGGCCGCTGCCGGGGTTCGGCCACCAACTCTATCCCGAGGGCGATCCCCGGGCCACGGCGCTGCTGGCAGCCATCGGCAACACCGATGAGACCTTGCGGTTGCTGGAGATCGCCGCCGTCGCAGCGACCGGCGCCCAGGCAAATATCGATTTTGCCCTGGCCGTGCTGACGCGCGGCCTCGGCCTGCCGCGCGAAGCGCCGTTCCACCTGTTCGCGCTCGGGCGCAGCGTCGGCTGGGCCGCGCACATGGTCGAGCAGATCGTCAGCGGCAGCATCATCAGGCCGCGGGGCCGCTATGAGGGGCTGTTGCCCTGACCGTCTGGGTCGTCAGGCGGAGTCGGCGTTGGTCCCGAACCGCGCGCGATATGCGGCGGGCGTCGTGGCGAACTGCTTGCGGAAGTGATGCCGCAATGTCGCCGCCGCGCCAAAGCCGGCGGTCTCGGCAATCCGCTCGATCGGCATGCTCGTGTCTTCCAGCAAAGTGCGCGCCCGCGAAAGCCGCTCCGAAAGCAGCCAGCGCGCGGGTGTGACACCGGTCGCGGCCGCGAACCGGCGCAGAAATGTCCGCCCGCTCATCCCGGCAAGACCGGCCAGGGTGGCGACGGGATAGTCGGCGGCAATATCCGCGCGCATTCTGTCGATCAGCGGTCCAAGCCGGCCGCGTTCGTGCGGCTCGGGAACGGAATTTTCGACATATTGCGCCTGGCCGCCGTCGCGGTGCGGCGGCACGACCAGGCGGCGTGCCACCATATTGGCCGCCTTGGTGCCGAAATCGCGGCGCACCAGGTGCAGGCACAGGTCGATGCCCGCGGCACTGCCGGCCGATGTCAGCACATTTCCCTCATCGATGTACAAGACATCCGGGACCACGGTGATGTCGGGATACATCTCCCTCAGTCTGTCGCTGTAGCGCCAATGCGTTGTGGCCTTCTTGCCCGAAAGCAGGCCGGCCGCGGCGAGCACGAAAACGCCCGAGCAGATGGACAGGATGCGGGCGCCCCGCTCGCTGGCCGCCCGAAGCGCCTCGATCAGCAATGGCGGCACCGGACAGTCCACGCCGCGCCATCCCGGCACAATCACCGTGCCGGCCTCGCCGATCAGATCGAGTCCGCCATCGGCGACGATGCGCACGCCGCCCATCGCCCGCATTTCGCCGGCATCTATACCGGCGACGGCAAAACGGTACCAATCCACGCCCATCTCCGGCCTTGGCAAGGCGAAGATCTCGGCCGCCACGCCGAACTCGAACGTGCACAGACCATCATAGGCGACTGCTGCGACAAGCCTATTGACGGGGGGCCGATTGGCAGGAGGTGGGTTGGCGGGAGGCATGTTTGGCATGATCTTGACGATATATGGCAAAGCTGCCAGCTGCAATTGCCCGGACCGGTGCGCTACCTCAACTCAATCATTGATGGAGACAAGCTCCATCGGCAAACGATGGAGACCGGCTCCATCCGTGATGGAGACCCTTGATGAGCTATGTGACAGACGTTCCAGTCGCCCCGCCGGAGATTGCCCGGGACCATTTCCTGCGCCGGCTTTCGGTCGAGACCGATTGTTCCGACGTCGCCGCGACGCTGCGCGGCGGAGAGCCTGACTTCGTGCTTCTGCATGTGGTCGGTTCGCCTGATGCCTATGAGCGCCGCCATGTGCCGGGCGCGCTGCACCTGCCGCACCGCGAAATATCGGCCGAGCGGATGGCTGAATGGCCGGCAGGCACGCTGTTCGTGGTCTATTGCGCCGGGCCGCATTGCAATGGCGCGGATCGTGCGGCCTTCAAACTGGCCAGCCTCGGCCTGCCGGTCAAGATCATGATCGGCGGCATTTCAGGCTGGCAGGACGAAGAGCTTCCTTTCGCCTCAGGCAGGGCGCCTGGCGCTCTGCGGGCATGATTCAAACTCGAAGCCCGGCGTATGAAGCGGCCGATATCGTCCGTCCCATGAGGCGGCGGATGCCGGCGCGGTGCGAAACCTGGGAATTGAGCATCCGACGATCAATGGGCAAGGCCAGCCGGATCTAAGCCTTGCCGGCGCCGGCTCACGACATCGTGTCGAGCTTGCGCTGCATGGCCGCGATCTGGTCCTTCAACTGCTGCAGATCGTCTGATTTCTCCGGCGGCGCGTCCTTCCTGGCCGGTTCGGCGGGGGCCGCGGCCGGCGCCGAGCCCGGCGGGAAAGGCGTGAACAGCCGCATCGCGTTCTGGAACATCTCCATGTTGCGGCGGGTCTGCTCTTCCAGCGCCTTGATCGGCGTCGCCATCTTCATCACATCGAGCGGCGACTTGCCGATGGCGCCCTTCATCTGCTCGCGAAAGCGCTCCTGCTCCTTGGAGAAGGCGATCATCGACTGTTCAAGGAAGCTCGGCACGATCATCTGCATCTGGTCGCCGTAGAAGGCGATCAGCTGGCGCAGGAACGGGATCGGCAGCATGTTCTGCCCATCCTTGTTCTCCAGCTCGAAAATGATCTGGGTCAGCACCGGATGCGTGATGTCGTCGCCGGTCTTGGCGTCCTGGACGGTGAATTCCTCGCCCTTCTTGACCATGTCGGCCAGATCCTCGAGCGTCACATAGGTGCTCGTCCCCGTATTATAGAGGCGGCGATTGGCGTATTTCTTGATAATGATCGGATCGTCTTTTGCGGCCATCTGCATCCTCCCCGGACACCGGCACGCCTGAGTAAGCAGCCGGTAACGATTGCGCCCTTTTTGAGGATATGCGCAAAAGCCTCATAATTCCAAGCAGTTTGTGCAGTGCGGGATCATATAATGCTGCATAGCAGGCAAAATATGCTGCGCAGCAGCGGCCGGCCTGGTGGCACGGCGCCGGGCGACCTGCTTGGCGTGCATGGGCGCCATGCCGATTTCCGGTTTGACTTGGGTCATGGAAAGGGCAAGAAAAGTTGCCAACAATGCCTGAAAACACGACAGCTCGAAGTCTGGAGAAGAAAATGTCCTCTGCCAATTCCATCGTTGTCGCCAGTGCCGCGCGCACGGCCGTCGGCTCCTTCAACGGTGCTTTCGCCGCCACGCCGGCGCATGAACTCGGCGCTGTCGTCATCAAGGAACTCTTGTCGCGCGCGGGTGTCGAGGCAGCCGAGGTCGACGAGGTCATCCTCGGCCAGGTGCTGACCGCGGCCCAAGGCCAGAACCCGGCCCGCCAGGCCTCGATCATCGCCGGCCTGCCCAAGGAGACCACCGCTTGGGGCCTCAACCAGGTTTGCGGCTCGGGCCTGCGCGCCATTGCGCTCGGCATGCAGCAGATCGCCACCGGCGACGCCAAGGTGATCCTTGCCGGCGGACAGGAATCGATGTCGCTGTCGCCCCACGCCGAGCACCTGCGCGCCGGCGTCAAGATGGGCGACTACAAGATGATCGACACGATGATCAAGGACGGCCTGTGGGACGCCTTCAACGGCTATCACATGGGCAACACCGCCGAAAACGTCGCCCGCCAGTTCCAGATCACCCGTGACGATCAGGATCAGTTCGCGCTCGCCTCGCAGAACAAGGCCGAGGCCGCGCAGAAGGCCGGAAAATTCAAGGACGAAATCGTCGCCTTCACCATCAAGGGCAAAAAGGGCGACACGGTCGTCGATCAGGACGAATACATCCGCCACGGCGCCACGCTCGACGCCATGACCAAGCTGAGGCCGGCCTTCGACAAGGACGGCACGGTGACCGCCGCCAACGCCTCCGGCATCAATGACGGGGCGGCCGGCGCGCTGCTGATGAGCGAAGCGGAGGCCGCAAGGCGCGGCATCACTCCGCTGGCGCGCATCGTCTCCTGGGCGACCGCCGGCGTCGATCCGGCGATCATGGGCACCGGCCCGATCCCGGCTTCGCGCAAGGCTTTGGAAAAGGCAGGCTGGTCTGTCGGCGACCTCGACCTTGTCGAGGCCAACGAGGCTTTCGCCGCCCAGGCTTGTGCCGTGAACAAGGACATGGGCTGGGATCCCTCGATCGTCAACGTCAATGGCGGCGCCATCGCCATCGGTCATCCGATCGGCGCTTCGGGCGCGCGCATCTTCAACACGCTGGTCCACGAACTGCGCCGCCGCGGCGCCAAGAAGGGCCTCGCCACGCTGTGCATCGGCGGCGGCATGGGCGTCGCCATGTGCGTTGAAGCGCTCTGAGAAAACGATGACCGGGCGGCGCGAGCCGCCCGTTCCTTATCCAGTGCCTGCCAAGCCCGAAAACAGGGCGATATCAAAAAGGGGAAATGCATGACCAAGGTAGCAATCGTCACGGGCGGATCGCGCGGCATCGGCGCGGCGATCTCGATCGCTTTGAAGACCGCCGGCTATTCAGTTGCCGCGAACTATGCGGGCAACGACGAGGCGGCGGCGAAATTCAAGGCCGAGACCGGCATTCCGGTCTACAAATGGTCGGTCGCCGACTATGACGCTTGCGCCGCCGGCATCAAACAGGTCGAGGCCGACCTCGGCCCGGTCTCGGTGCTGGTCAACAACGCCGGCATCACCCGCGATGCCATGTTCCACAAGATCACCCGCGACCAGTGGAAAGAAGTCATCGACACCAATCTGTCGGGTGTTTTCAACATGACGCATCCGCTGTGGAATGGCATGCGTGAGCGCAAGTTCGGCCGCGTCATCACCATCTCCTCGATCAACGGCCAGAAGGGCCAGGCCGGCCAGGTCAATTATTCCGCCGCCAAGGCCGGCGACATCGGCTTCTCGAAGGCGCTCGCCCAAGAGGGTGCTCGCGCGGGCATTACCGTCAACGTCATCTGCCCCGGCTACATCGCCACCGAAATGGTCAAGGCCATCGACGAGAAGGTGCTCAACGAGCGCATCCTGCCGCAGATCCCTGTCGGCCGCCTCGGCGAGCCCGAAGAGATCGCGCGCTGCGTCGTCTTCCTCGCCTCGCAGGATGCCGGTTTCATCACCGGCTCGACCATCACGGCCAATGGCGGCCAGTACTTCGCCTGAGACATCTGACGGCGGCTCATATCCCGCGACGAACGGACCGGGAAACCGGTCCGTTTTCAATCGATGCCTGGAGACCGAGGCGCCCCGCTGCGGCGCAATGCCCCAATCCGGCACGCAAAGGTTAATGGCGGCGGTGCCGCCTGTGCGAACCCTGTGGGCAAGCCTGTGAATCCTCGGTGGATAAGTTGTTCACAACACAAGATATTGGGGGAACAAAACAGGAAAACGCCGCCGGCGCCGATTTGTCGCCGATTCGTTCCGGCTTTGAGCGGAAGTTAACGTTAATCTCCCGGATTCGGCGGTGTCTCCTTAACGAAAGATTCGGAAAGATTAACAATTTCATAATCTTGAGCGACAGTCACTGAACTGCTTCGTTCATTTGCCGGCAAAAGTTAAGGACAAGGCCCGCCCAGCATAAAACGGGCCAGTTCGACGATTCAGCATGTGGTGAGACTCGTGGTCACAAAAACCATATGTAGCCGTGAACAAAAGCTGAATCTGCGCGAGTCGCCGATTCGTCGCCGATTCGTTCCAGACTCGTTCCATCAGTTAAGCTGCAGCCAATTTAGCGCCAGACAGAGTTGCCTTCGAGCCGCCGGTGGAACATTCCGCTTTCGCTTCGCGCCCGAAATCCCTATGTGTCGCCTGTCATACGCGCCAGTTGAGGCACGCTCCCGACAACCAGAGGCCAGAAAGCCTTACTCCAGGTCGATGAACATCCAGCCGAAACACACTGAGCCGCTGATCCTGTCGGGCCGCGACGTCACCGCCGTGCTTGGGCCCACCAACACCGGCAAGACCCATCTCGCCATCGAGCGCATGGTGGCGCACGAGACCGGCGTCATCGGCCTGCCGCTCAGGCTGCTGGCCCGCGAAGTCTACACACGCGTCTGCGAAAAGGTCGGCGCCCACAAGGTCGCGCTGATCACCGGCGAGGAGAAGATCCAGCCGCCCGGCGCGAAATATTCGGTCTGTACCGTCGAGGCTATGCCGCGTGAAACGGACGCCGCCTTCGTCGCCATCGACGAGGTGCAGCTCGCCGGCGACCTCGAGCGCGGCCACATCTTCACCGACCGCATCCTGCATTTGCGCGGCCGCCAGGAGACGCTGCTGCTGGGTGCCGCCACCATGCACGGCATCCTGCAGCGCCTGCTGAAGGCCGTCTCGGTGGTGACGCGGCCGCGGCTGTCGCATCTGGCCTATGCCGGTTCGAAGAAACTGACCCGCCTGCCGCGCCGTACCGCGATCGTCGCCTTTTCCGCCGACGAGGTCTACGCCATAGCCGAGCTGATCCGCCGCCAGCAAGGCGGTGCCGCCGTCGTGCTCGGCGCGCTGTCGCCGCGCACCCGTAACGCCCAGGTGGCGCTGTTCCAGTCCGGCGATGTCGACTATCTCGTCGCCACCGACGCCATCGGCATGGGGCTCAACCTCGACCTCGACCATGTCGCCTTCGCCCAGAACCGCAAGTTCGACGGCTACCAGTACCGCAACTTGACGGCGGCCGAGCTTGGCCAGATCGCCGGCCGCGCTGGCCGGCATCTGCGCGACGGCACCTTCGGCGTCACTGGCCAGGTCGACCCGCTCGACGAAGAGCTGGTCAAGAAGATCGAAAGCCACGACTTCGATCCGGTGAAGGTGCTGCAGTGGCGCACCGCGCATTTCGACTTCGCCAGCCTCGATACGCTCAAGCGCTCGATCGAGACCAACGCCCCGGTCGAGGGCCTGACGCGCGCCCTGCCGGCGGTCGACGCACAGGCGCTCGAATATCTCTCCCGCGACGAGGACATCCGCGGGCTCGCCACCGACGCCAAGCGCGTCGCGCTGCTGTGGGAAGCCTGCGCGCTGCCCGACTACAGGAAGATCGCGCCTGCCCAGCACGCCGACCTGATCGCCTCGATCTACATGGACCTTGCCCGTCATGGCCATGTCGACGAGAACTACATGGCCGAGCAGGTGCGCCGTGCCGACACCACCGAGGGCGACATCGATACGCTGTCGCACCGTATTGCCCAGATCCGCACCTGGACATTCGTGTCGAACCGGCCCGGCTGGCTGGCCGATCAGGCACACTGGCAGGAAAAGACGCGCGAAATCGAAGACAGATTGTCGGATGCGCTGCATGAGCGGTTGACGAAACGCTTCGTAGACCGCAGGACTTCCGTCCTCATGCGGCGCCTTAGAGAAAATACCATGCCTGAAGCCGAAATCAGTCCTACCGGAACCGTCCTTGTCGAAGGCCACCATGTTGGCGAGTTGCAAGGGTTCCGCTTCACCGCCGACCAGAGCGCCGGTGGCGAAGACGCCAAGGCCGTGCGCACGGCCGCGCAAAAGGCGCTGGCCGCCGAGTTCGAGGCGCGCGCCGAACGCTTCGGCGCCTGCGCCAATGGCGACCTGGCGCTTGGCTCGGACGGCACGCTGCGCTGGATCGGCGCGCCGATCGGTACGCTGGTTTCCGGCGAGGACGCGCTGAAGCCGCGCCTCGTGCTGCTGGCCGACGAACAGCTGACCGGCCCGGCGCGCGACAAGGTCGCCGCGCGCGCCGAACGTTTCGTCAATTTTCAGATCGAAACACTGCTGAAGCCGCTGTTCGACTTGAAGAACGCCGAGCAGATTTCCGGTATCGGTCGCGGCATCGCCTTCCAACTGGTCGAGAATTTCGGCCTCATCAACCGCCGCGATATCGCCGAGGAGATGAAGTCGCTCGACCAGGAGGGCCGCGCGGCACTTCGCCGGCTCGGTGTGCGCTTCGGCGCCTACCATGTCTTCGTGCCGGCCCTGATAAAGCCGGCCCCCGCCGGGCTGGTGACCTTGCTGTGGGCACTGAAGAACGACGGCAAGGACAAGCCTGGTTTCGGCGACGTCGTCCACGCGCTGGCGTCCGGCCGCACCTCCGTGGTCATCGATCCTGCCTTCGACAAGGCTTTCTACAAGCTTGCCGGCTATCGCAATCTCGGCCGCCGCGCCGTGCGCATCGACATATTGGAACGGCTGGCGGACCTCATCCGTCCGGCGACCAATTGGAAGCCCGGCCTCGGCCAGCGCCCTGACGGCGCCTATGATGGCCATTCCTTCATGGTGACGCCGCCGATGATGTCGATCCTCGGTGCCACCGCCGACGACATGGAAGAGATCCTCAAGGGCCTGGGTTACCGCGCCGAGCCGAAGCCGGCGGCGGAGGTCAAGGCGCGGCTCGAGGCGCAGGACACCGCCGCGCGGGAAGCCGCTGCCGCGAAACTTGCGGCGGAAGAAGCCGCGCGCGCCGAGCAGGCCAAGCCAGCCGAAGCGCCGGCAACCGACGCAGCCGCGGAAGCAGCGGTCGAGGGTTCGGAACCGGCTGCCGCCGACGCCGCCGTCGAAGCGCCGGCCGAAGCCATCGCGGAAACGGCAGCAGAGCCGGTCGCGCAAGCGCAACCGGAAGCTCCAGCCGAAGCCGTGGAAGGACCCGCTACAGAGGTCGCCGTCGCCGCAGCGGCTGCCGAACCTGCTGAAGCGCCGGAAGCGGAAGCCGAATCGGTCGAGGTCGCTCCAGCGGAGCCAGTGGAGCCAGTTTCCGAAGCCGCACCGGCGACGGAAGCGGTTTCGGCCGAGCCATCCGGGGAGGCCGGAGCAGCCGGCGAGCCCATCGCCGAAGCCGAAGCGCCCAAGCCGATCCTGCTGTGGCGCCAGGGCCGTTTCGAACCGCGTCCCCGCCATCACGAAGGTCGCAACAACCGCCAGCGCAACGGGCAAGCGCGCGGCCGTGGCAATGCGCCGGCCGAGGCCGGCGCTGCTCAAGCCACCGGCGCGCCCGCAGAACGTCCCACCCATGAGGGGCGTCGCGATGGCGCCGGCAAGCCGCGCTTCGACCGTTCGAAGTTCAAGCCCAAACCGCAGGGTGAAGGCGAACAGCGCCGCGACGGCCGCCCGCAAGGCGAGCGTCGCGAAGGCCGACCCGACTGGAAGGGTGGCCGGCCCGATGGCAAGGGCGGTCCCGATCGCGGCAAGGGGGGTGCAAAGCCCGCTTTCCAGCCGAAGGCGCGCGAGGAACGTCCGGTGCGCTTCGATCCGGATTCGCCCTTCGCCAAGCTCGCCGCCTTGCGCGACCAATTGAAGAAGTAGGCTCGGTAGGTCCGATGGTTGCCGAGGGCCGCCAGCGTATCGACAAATGGCTGTTCTTTTCGCGCGCGGTGAAATCGCGCTCGCTGGCGGCGAAGCTCGTCGTCGCCGGGCGCGTGCGCATTAATCGCGACAAAGCAGCGCAGGCCTCCGATCTGGTCAAGCCGGGCGATGTGCTGACCATCACGCTCGACCAGCGCATTTTCGTCTGGAAGGTGCTTGGCGCCGGTGTCCGGCGCGGCCCGGCGGAGGAAGCCCGCACCCTCTATGAGGATATGTCGCCGCCGCCCACACCGAAGGGCGAGGCGCTTCCCGACGCCATACCGGCGCTGCGCGAGGCCGGCAGCGGCCGCCCGACCAAACGGGAGCGCCGCCAGACCGACCGCCTGCTTGGCGACGACTGAGGCTTGCCGGCCAGATCGCGTGCCGCGGTCCCGGGGCCGCGGCGGGCGCAGGACAGAACGGAACCCGGCAGACAACATGCTCCCGGGACATCAGCCACCCTTGCCGCGCCCGCCGCCTGGAATTCCATTCCGCGAACACCGAGGCGACGGCGCATGGCAACCCTTGCAAGCGAGAGGCAAAGGCGTTACCTCACGGAAAAAGCCCAAGAAAACTGGCCCATTGAGCTGGGGCGTCCCGGAGCCGACCGATGACCTATGTCGTGACCGACAATTGCATCAAATGCAAATATATGGACTGCATCGAAGTCTGTCCGGTCGACTGTTTCTATGAAGGCGAGAACATGCTCGTCATCCATCCCGACGAGTGCATCGACTGCGGCGTCTGCGAGCCTGAGTGCCCGGCCGACGCGATCAAGCCCGACACCGAGCCAGGCCTCGACAAATGGCTGCAGATCAACACCGAATATGCCGAGAAGTGGCCCAACATCACCGCCAAGAAGGAGCCGCCGGCAGACGCCAAGACCTTCGACGGCGAGGCCGGCAAGTTCGAGAAATACTTCTCCGCCGAGCCCGGCGAAGGCGATTGACAATACGGCCGTAAAGGCTTGTATGACGCAGCGTAACAGGCACATCGGATTAACCGCCTTGACAGGCGGCGATTGGCTGTGGCCTTCGCTTACGCAGCAAAACCTTGATTCTTCCGACTTTTTGTGCTACATCAGCAAAACATGCCGGTGACACAACGTCGATTTATGGCGCAGACGCCCCAAATCACTGAAAGGTGAAAATCCCATTCCGGACCAGAGCGATCTGGGTCAGGCGGTCGCAGTTCGTGCGGCTTGCCGGTCCCGACCTTTCCGGTGGGCTCATCTGTTGTGCGGCTAACGATCGGTTTCCCCGGTCGCACGAGTTCAGCCGGCACCGCCGCCGGCCCATAACAAGGAGTTCAGGGCGTAATGGCAACGATCACCCCGCAAAAGAAGTCCACTGGTGCACGTCACGGTTTCAAGACCGGCGAGTACATCGTCTACCCCGCGCATGGCGTTGGCCAGATCGTGTCGATCGACGAGCAGGAAGTGGCCGGCCATAAGCTGGAACTGTTCGTCATCGACTTCCAGAAGGACAAGATGCGCCTGAAGGTGCCGGTCGCCAAGGCGACCTCCATTGGCATGCGCAAGCTGTCGGAAGAGGATTATGTCGAGCGCGCGTTGAAGGTCGTGCAGGGCCGCGCCCGGGTGAAGCGCACCATGTGGTCGCGCCGCGCCCAGGAATATGATGCCAAGATCAATTCCGGCGACCTGATCTCGATCTCGGAAGTCGTGCGTGACCTCTACCGCGCCGACAACCAGCCGGAGCAGTCTTATTCCGAGCGTCAGCTTTACGAGGCGGCACTCGACCGCATGGCCCGCGAGATCGCGGCCGTCAACCGCATGTCGGAAACCGAAGCCGTGCGCCTGATCGAGGTCAACCTCAACAAGGGCCCTAAGCGTGGCGCCAAGGCCGACAATGAGGAAGCCGAGCAGGAAGAAGCTGCTTGAGGTCTTGAGCCTTTAAGTTCACGAAAAACCCGGCCTCGCGCCGGGTTTTTTGTTTCTCGGATAAGGCAAGGGCGGGCCTACGCTTGACCGCCGCCTTCGTTCTCCGCCTCCTGCTTCAGCGTCGCGATGAAGCGCTTGGTCCGTTCGCGCTCCGGATTGCCGAACAAAGCGGCCGACGGCCCCTGCTCGACGATGACGCCCGCATCGAGGAACACCGCTTCCTGGGCGATCTTGGAGGCAAGCCGCAGGTCGTGCGTCGCCATCACCATGGTCGTGCCTTCGCTGGCTAGCTTGCCGAGCACGTCGACCACCTCTTGCGCCAGTTCCGGATCGAGCGCCGAAGTCGGCTCGTCGCACAGCAGCACCTTCGGCGACGGCGCCAAGGCCCGGGCGATCGCCACGCGCTGCTGCTGGCCGCCCGACAGCGTCGCTGGCCACGCATCGGCCTTGTGCGCCATCCCGACTTTCTCCAGCAAGGCCAGCGCCCGCTCACGCGCCTTCTCAGGCGACCATTTCAGCACCGTCACCAGTCCTTCCATGACGTTCTCGATGGCGGTGCGGTGCGGGAACAGCTGGAAATTCTGGAACACCATGCCGGTCTGCAGGCGCAGCCGCCTGATATCGGCGGCCGGCACCTTGATGCCCGGGCGAAACACGAGCGTCTCTTCGCCGATGCGCACCGTGCCCGAAGTCGGGATTTCCAGGAGGTTGATGCAGCGCAACAGCGTGCTTTTCCCCCCGCCCGAGGGGCCGACCAGGGCCGTGACACTGCCTTCGGCGATCGCGACCGTCACGCCCTTGAGCACGAGATTGTCGCCGAAGCGCTTTTCGATATTGGTGAGGCCGATCATGAGCGCGCCTCCAGGAAGCCGCCATAGCGGTTGAGCCGCTCCTCCAGCCGCGTCTGCAGGGCCGACAGCACTGAACTCATCGCCAGATAGAGGATCGCTGCCTCGACATAGAGGATCAGCGGCTCATAGGTGGTGGCGACGATGCGCTGCGCCGCCTGGAACATCTCGGGCACGGTGATGGCGGCGGCCAGCGAGGTGTCCTTGACCAGCGAGATGAAGGTGTTGGACAGCGGCGGCACCGCGACCCGGCCTGCCTGCGGCAGGACGGTGCGCCGCATCGCCTGGCTCCAGGTCATGCCGATCGAATAGGCGGCTTCCCACTGGCCCTTCGGCACGGAGCCGATGGCCGCGCGGATGATTTCCGACGTGTAGGCGCCGATATTCAGCGTAAAGCCGATCAAGGCCGCCGTGAAGGCGTCGAGCAGGATGCCGACGGACGGCAGGCCGTAGAAGATCAGGAACAGTTGCACCAGCAGCGGCGTGCCGCGGAAGATCCAGACATAGAAGCGCACGAGCATGACCAGCGGCTTCGGCCCGAACAGCCGGCCGAGTGCGGCCCCGAGGCCAACGGTAAGGCCCAGCACGAAGGACAACAGCGTCAGCGGCACGGTGAAAATCAAGGCGGCCCAGAGCAGCGAAGGCAGCGACTCCAGCATCAGTTGCAGCCAGTGCGGCACGAAAAACCCTCCAGAATGGTCGAACTGGCTTCATCGAAGCGCGAATGCGTCAGCCATATCACGACAAAGGCGGCGAGCCGTCAAAGACGGCCCGCCGCTGGTGCATACGGGGCGACAACTCGCCCTCACTCGAAGCTACTTCGAGACGTCCTGGCCGAAATAGGTGTCGGCGATCTTCTTGTAAGTGCCGTCGGCCTTGATATCGGCCAGCGCCTTGTTGATGGCGGCAACCAGTTCAGGATCGCCCTTGCGCACGATGACGCCGGAATAGTCGGCGTTTTCCTCTTGCGCGGCGATCTTCACATTGGCGTCGGGCTTGTGCTTCTTGAAGTCGAGGAACGACAGGCTGTCATTGATGGTGGCGTCGGCTCGGCCGGTCAAGAGCAACTGGATCGACTGGTCGAAGCCGTCGGTGCCGACCAGTTCGGCGCCGTTCGCCTCGGCGAGCTTGCCGAAGTTCGAGGTAAGCGATTGCGCCGACTTCTTGCCCTTGAGATCGGCGAAAGTCTTGATGTCGGTGTTGTCGCCGCGCACGATCAGCACCGCCTTGGAGGCGATGTAGGGGTCGGAGAAATCGTATTTTGCCTTGCGCGCGTCGGTGATGCCGACCTCGTTGATGACGGCGTCGTAACGTTTGACGTCGAGACCGGCGATCAGCCCGTCCCACTTGCCCTCCAGAAACTCGACCTTGACCCCGAGCTTGTCGGCGATCGCCTTGGCGATCTCGACGTCGAAGCCGACCAGGGCGCCGGACGGGTCATGGTAGGTGAAGGGCGCGTAGGTGCCTTCCGTGCCGACTTTGATGACGCCGGCCTGTTTGATCTGGTCGAGATTGGCGCCGGCATGGCCTGAGGTGACCGCCAGGGCCTGCAAGGTCCCGGCGACGATAAGCGACTTGAGCCATTTCATTTTTTTGTGATCCCGTCCTTTAACCTGTTGTGAGGGCTGGAAAATGACAGATGCGAGTCGAAAGAATAAGGAACCATATTTCAAAAACGAAGAACTTCTGAAACCAAGTTCTCTAAATTCAAGTCTTTGCAGCGTCTGGACGTCCCCGGCAACCACGTCGAAATCGCCCGGACAGCATTGCTCGCCCGCCGGCGCCAGCGGAACCTTTCTCGCGCATGGCAGTTTTGGCTGTTCTAGGGCGCGACGCCGCGATTTCAACCGGCGCCCTGCCAAGTTCGTAACGTCGGTCATATCGGGAGCCCCTCATGATGGAAGACACGGCAGGACGGATCATGGTCCGCGCGGCGATGAAGGCTCCCTACCTCGAACGCGACGAGGAACATCGGCTGGCCTTGCTCTGGAAACAAGACAACGACCAGAACGCTCTGCACAGCATCACCGTCGCGCATATGCGGCTGGTCATTTCCATGGCCTCGAAATTCCGCCATTACGGCCTGCCGCTCGGCGACCTGATCCAGGAAGGCCATGTCGGCCTGCTCGAGGCCGCTGCCCGCTTCGAGCCCGAACGCGAAGTACGGTTTTCCACCTATGCGACATGGTGGATCCGCGCCTCGATGCAGGACTACATCCTGCGCAACTGGTCGATTGTGCGCGGCGGAACCAGTTCTGCGCAGAAAGCCCTGTTCTTCAACCTGCGCCGCCTGCGCGCCCGGCTGGCGAACGGTGCCGAGCCGCTTTCCAACACGACCCTCTACCGCGAAGTGTCGGTTGCGCTTGGCGTCTCGGAGGCTGACGTGGCGATGATGGATTCACGGCTGTCGGCGCCCGACTCCTCGCTCAACATGCCGCTTGCCGACGATGCGGGCGCGACAGAGCGGATGGACTTCCTGGTTTCCGACGATCCCCTGCCCGACGAGGTCGTCGGCGACAAGATCGACGTCGCGCGCCGTTCGCTTTGGCTGCGCGAGGCGCTTCACGCGCTGAACGCCCGTGAACTCAGGATCATCGAGGAACGCCGGCTGAACGACGAGGGCGCCACGCTCGAGGCTCTCGGCGAGACGCTCGGTATTTCCAAGGAACGCGTCCGCCAGATCGAGGCCCGCGCCATGGAAAAGCTCAAAGTGGCGCTGGTGAAGCAGAACCCGGAATTTCTGGCGACAGCCGCCTGATCCCGCGCACGCACCCTTACTTGTCGGTAACGATCTTCACCTTGTCGCCGGCCGAAACCGCGGCACCAGGCGACAACGCGTTGAGCACCCTGAACAGGTCGAGCTTGCGGTCGACGCCGACCATCTGCGCGGCGAGCGAGCCCATGGTCTGCCCAGGCTGCACGGTGAGCACGCGGATATGCAGCGGCTTCAAGGCCGCCTTTTCAGCGGCACTCAAGATACGGAACGACCCGCTGACCGAACGCGCCACCGTCTCCAGCGAGGTGCTGGCCGAGGGTGCCGCGGTGAGCAGCCGGTAGACCTGGCCGCCGGCACGAATCACCGCGATATCGAACTGCCAGCCTTCGGCACTGGCATGGGCGATCGCGGCCTCGTTGCCGTTGATGGTTTCCTGCTTGACGCTGCTGTCATCGAGACCGGCCACCCAGCCGCTTCTGATGTAGTCGGTCAAGGCGCGGTTCTTGTCGATCGAAACGCCGTCGAAGCGGATCGCTATGTCGCCAGGCCCGGTCGCCGTCACCGCCGCGGCCGAATTGTCGATGACGAAACCGTCCGGCACCGTGAACGAAACGCCGAGACCCGGATGCAGGAAGGTCTCGCCACGGACATAGCCTTCTTCCGGCGTGTCGCCGTAGAGCAGGCCGTCTACGCCGGCGAGGAAGGAATCGCGATCGCGCGTGCCTACGCCGGGCGCGCCGAACTGGCGGGCATGGCGTTGTGCCAGGTCGATGCGCTGCGGCGTGTTGGGATGCGTCGCCAGGAAGTCGAGGCTGGCGTCGGTGGCGCCGCTGATCGAACGGAAATCGGTATAGGCCGACATCGACTGCAGGAAGCGGCCGGCGGCATAAGGGTCATAGCCCGCTTCACCGATCGACTTGATGCCGATGGCGTCGGCCTCGAGCTCCTGGTTGCGCGAGAATTGCGCCAGCCGGAGCTTGCCGCGGATCAAAGCCGCCTTGGCGGTCGGACTGTCACCGAGCACGTCGGAGACCACTTTGGTCGCCAGGCCTTCCTCGGCCTCCAGCTGCTGACGCTGCAGGCCGTGATTGGCGGTGACGTGGCCCATCTCATGCGCGATGACGGCGGCGAGCTCGGACGAATCATTGGCCAACGCCAACAGGCCGCGCGTGATGTAGAGATAGCCGCCCGGCAGGGCGAAGGCGTTGACGTTGGGCGAATTGAGGATCGTGATGCGGTAAGTCTGGGTCGGGTTCGCCGACACAACGGTCAGATTGCCGACGACCTTGGCGACCATGCGCTCGAGCTTGGGATCGGAATACTCGCCGCCATAGGTCGCCAGGATGCGCGGATGCTGCGCCTTTGCCAGTTCCGCGAGCTTGTTGTTGGCACCGACATTGTCGACCGTGATCGGCTTGTCGGACGGCTGGAAGCCGGATTCCTGGACTTCCGGAGGCGTGAACATCTGGCAGCTTGCGAGCGCCACGGCAAAGCCGGCCAGCGCCAGAAAGCGCGCCAGCGGGTTCATTCGTAGCTTGTCGACGCCGATCGCCAGAGCGGCTTCCTTTCAGGTCCCGGCGCATGACCAAGAAAATCGGGGGCGATCTTCGGAACCTGTCATGCGCAAAAAAGAAATTTCTACGGCACCCGTTGCGCGTCCCTTGGGGCGCGCGGCGGATGCAGTAGGCAAATCACGGCCTGTGCCGGACCAGTAGGGCGGACCTAGCCACACTACGTCTGCCATGGCAAGCAAGCGCCCCTTCGCCTTATGCCGGTTTGACCGTAAATTATGTCCGCTTCCGGGCAATATCTCGTGATACGGCATTTCCGGCACCTGCACCGATATAGCGCCGGAATGCCTCCGGACCACCCCCAACGAAGAAATCGTCCGCGCTGCCGGTGGCGGCAACGGCGCCATCGTCCAGAAACACCACGTTCTGGCCAATGCGGCGGGCGTCCTGTGGCTGGTGCGTGACGAACAGCACCGTCATGCCGCGCTCCGCATGAACACCGGCAACCAGGTCGAGCATATCGTCGCGCAAGGCGGGCCCGAGCGAAGCGAAGGGCTCGTCGAGCAGCAGCACCGGGCGATCGCGCACCAGCACCCGCGCCAGGGCGACGCGCTGGCGCTCGCCGCCCGAGAGTTCGCGCGGCAGCCGCTTGTCCTTGCCGCCAAGGCCTGTGCGTTCCAACGCCTCGGCAATGGCGGCTCGATCGCCTTCGGTCAGCCGCAGCGATGGCGAGCGGCCGAGCCCGACATTCTGCTCGACGGAGAGATGCGCAAAAAGGTTGTTTTCCTGAAACACCATCGACACCGCCCGCGCAGCCGGAGGGTCGGCGCCGACATCAATCCCGCCGATCAGCACGCGGCCTGACCGCGGCGTCTCGAAGCCGGCGACGAGGTTGAGCAGCGTCGACTTGCCTGAACCACTCGGCCCCATGATGGCGGTGATCTCCCCCGCCGCGAACGCCACGTCGAAGGTGAGCGGCGCCTCGCCATAGCTGAATGAGACCTTGTCCAGCCGCACCGGAACGCCCTTCCCTGTCGTCGCCCCGTCAGACATTGCGGACCTTGTCTCTTCCCAGCCAGTCCGCCGCCAGCACCAAGGCGAGGCAAACGAGGCCGAGCAACAGCGCCAGGCCGGCGGCGTCCTCGGTGCGGTAGCTGCCCATGCGCGCCAGGAGGAGGTAAGGCAAGGTCTGCACGGAATCACTGCCGAACAGCGCGATGACGCCGAGATCGCCGAGCGACAGCGCCATGGCGAAGGCGAAGGCGGTGGCGAGCGGCCGCCGCAATGACGGCCAGTCGACCAGCCGCAGCCTGGCCCAGCCGGAAATGCCGAGCTGCGCACAGAGCCGTTCGTGGCGCTCGCTGGCCGCGTCATAGGCGGGACGGACGGCGCGAAGCGCGAAAGGCATCGCCATGACAGCGTTGACGGTGACGACCATGACCGGGGCGATGGCAAAGACGTCGCCGGCACGGCGCAGCAGGAGGAACCAGCCAGCTCCGATGACGATCGGCGGCACGACCAGCACAAAACCGGCACCGGTATCCGTGGCATGTTCGAGCAGTGTTCTTGGACCGGAGCGGCGTTTCAACGCGAGTGCCCGTCTGGCCATGGTCAGCGCCAGCGACAGTGTCACCGAAAGCAGCGCCGACAGGAAAGCCAGCACCGCACTGATCAGCGTCGCCTGCCGGACTGTGGGCTCGCCGGCGAGCCGGCCGAGATCGGCGCCCAAGCCTGCCGAGACGGTCGCGGCCATCGGTCCGACGACGAACAGCAGCGCCAGCACGATGACCACGGCGTTGAGTGAAGCCTCGGTCGCATTGACGGAGAGGTAACGGCGCGGCGCCACCGGCAGGTTGGCGTCGCCGGCAATATTGGCGCCAAGCCGCGTCAATGCCAGCACCATGACAAAGGTCAGCGCAATCTGCAGCGATGTCAGGGCGACCGCGCGCGCCGGGTCGAAATCGAAGCGCAGCGCCTGGTAGATGCCGACCTCCAGCGTCGTCGCGGCCGGGCCGCCGCCCAGCGTCAGCACGATGGTGAAGGATGTGATGCAGAGCATGAAGACCAGCCCGGCGACACCCGGCAGGGCGGCGCGCAGCGTCGGCCATTCGATCAGCCGGAAGGCCGGCCGCGCCGCCATGCCCAGCTGGCTTGCCAGTCGCCACTGGTCGGCGGGAATGGTCTGCAACGCCTCGAGGAACAGCCGGGTCGCCAACGGCAGGTTGAAGAAGACGTGGGCCACGAGAATGCCCGACAAGCCATAGATGCCTGGCCAACCCTGGCCGCCGACGGCGCTGAACAGTCCGGCGAAATAGCCGGCACGGCCGTACAGCGCCAGTATGCCGAGCGCCGCGACGATCGCGGGCAGCGCCAGCGGCACGGCGAAGAGTTGCAGGATGAAGGCGCGGCCGAAGAAACGCGGATGCCGCGACAGGGCGCGCGCCACGAACAGCGCCGGGATTACCGAAAGCAGGGTCGAGAGGATGGCCTGCCAAAGCGTGAAGCGCACGACGCGCAGCAGGTAGGGATCGAAGGCCGCCCAGGCTCCGGAAAAATCATGGGTGCCTTCGACAAGCAGGCCCGCAAACGCGCCGCCGATCAGCAGCGTGATCGCGGCGAGCGCGAGGATGCCGCCGCTAACGCGGGGATCAGCGGGTTGCACGCTCGACCACCAATCTCCGCATAGCCGTGGAGCACTCATCTTTCGATCATACGGCCAAACTATTTGCTCATCACCGCCAGCCATTCGTCGACCCAGGCCTTGCGGTTGGCGGCAACCTGTTCTGGGCTGAACAGCAGGGTCTTGGTCGGCTTGACCAGTTTGTCGAAGGCCGGGTTGAGCGGCTTGTCGGTCTTGCCTGCCGGGAACATCCAGTTGGTCTCGGGAATGGCATCCTGGAATTTCGGCCCGGTCATGAAGGCGATGAATTTTGCGGCCAGCGGGTTCTTGGCTCCGTTCGTGGTGATGCCCGCGACCTCGATCTGAAGATACTCGCCTTCCTCAAAAGAAGCGGCCTGGTAGCGCTGCGTGTTCTCGGCGACCATGTGATAGGCCGGCGAGGTCGTGTAGGACAGGACCATCGGCGCCTCACCCTTGGTGAACAGGCCATAGGCCTCGCTCCAGCCCGGCGTCACGGTCAATACCTTTGTCTTGAGCTTGGCCCAGGCTTCCGGCGCCTTGTCGCCATAGACCGACTTCACCCAC
Organism: Mesorhizobium intechi; assembly: GCF_002879535.1. Classification (GTDB taxonomy): domain Bacteria; phylum Pseudomonadota; class Alphaproteobacteria; order Rhizobiales; family Rhizobiaceae; genus Mesorhizobium; species Mesorhizobium intechi. The sequence continues at coordinate 4,237 of NZ_PNOT02000221.1, read as the reverse complement.
AACAGCAGGCCGAGACCCGGCGTCGAGGTGCGCGGATCCTGGATGACGATCTTGTCGTCGGCGCTGCCTTCGACCAGTTCCTTCAGGCTCTTCGGCGGCGTTTTCAGTTTTTCGGTGTCATAGACGACGGCGAAGTAGCCGTAGTCGAAGGGAACAAAAGTATCGTCGCTCCAGCCACCCGGCACGTTGACTTCGGAGACCGCGCCATGCGGGGCAAACAACCCGCTGGCCTTGGCATCGGCGGTGAGATTGGTGTCGAGGCCGAGCACGATGTCGGCCTTGGTCGACGCGCCTTCGAGCTTGACGCGGTTGAGCAGGGCCACCCCATCGGCGACCGAGACGAACTCGACGTCGCAGCCGCATTCGGCCTCGAATTCCTTCTTCACCAACGGGCCTGGCCCCCAGTCGGCGGTGAAGCTCTCATAGGTGTAGACGGTGAGCTTGTCCTTGGCCAAGGCCGGCCCGGACAGCGCCACGGCCAAGGTCGAGACAAGAGCGTATAAAAGCGTGCGCATCGGCGCCTCCTTCGTTCGAATTGAAAGGAATTGAGGCGTCGGACTGTCCGAAACGTCTAATCCCTCCGCCGGTACAAACCGGATCAGGTTCAGCGGGTTGGCGAGACTGCCTCTCAGCCGGTCCGCGAAAATCGCGTCCGGCACCCCGTTAGAGCGCTCTGACACATAGGCCGGGCCGAGGAACCGCGCAAGTGGCAGTTTGCCGGCCTTCCGTTTCCGCTGCCGGGCTGGTACAGGCCACCGGATATGAGCACATTCACCATTCTGCTTGGCGGCGATCTCATCCGCACGCCCCGGCTCGACCGCCAGGTCGAAGGCTCGCGCGTCATTGCCGCCGACGCCGGCATCGGCCATGCGCGGCTTGTGGGCCTCGTGCCTGAATTGTGGGTGGGCGATTTCGATTCGGTCCCGGCCGATCTCCCCGCCGACCTCGCCGCGGTGCCCCGCCAGACCTTCCCGCGCGAGAAGGACAAGACCGACGGTGAACTGGCTATTGCCGCAGCCATCGAGCGCGGCGCGACCAGCCTGGTGCTGGCGGGCGCGTTCGGCGGCAAACGCGCCGACCACGCTTTCCTGCATCTGGCGCTCGCCCTGCGCCTGGCCGAGGCCGGAACGGAGGTGCTGTTGACCAGCGGCGCCCAGGAAGGCGTACCCTTGCTGTCGGGAACGGCTGGCTTCGATTATGCCGACGGCACGCTGTTTTCGATCCTCGGCTTTTCCGAACTCGCCGGCCTCACCGTCACCGGCGCCAAATGGCCGTTGAATCAGGTCGAGGTGGCCTTCGGCTCGTCGCTGACCATTTCCAACGAGGTCCAGGGTCGACTCGACATCGCGCTCGGCCACGGCCGCGCGCTGCTGCTCGCGCATCCGTATCCACTACCTGAAAGCTGACATGGCCCCGCCCCTTCTCAACCTCGACGGGATAAAACTGACCTTTGGCGGCACACCGCTGCTCGACGGCGCCGCCTTGACCGCATCGGCTGGTGACAAGATCGCGCTGGTCGGCCGCAACGGGTCCGGCAAGTCGACGCTGCTCAAGATCGCCGCCGGCCTGATCGAGCCGCAGGATGGCGAGGTCTTTCGCCAACCCTCGGCAACCGTCCGCTATCTGCCGCAGATGCCCGACATGGAAGGTTTCGCCACGGTGCGCGCCTATGTCGAGGCCGGCCTCGGGCCAGCCGACGATCCTTACCGCGCCTCCTATCTGATGGAGCATCTTGGTCTCACCGGCGAGGAGCGGCCGGGCGATCTCTCGGGCGGCGAGGCCAGGCGCGCAGCCCTGGCCCGTGTCATGGCCCCCGAGCCTGACATTCTCTTGCTTGACGAGCCGACCAACCATCTTGACCTGTCGGTCATCGAATGGCTCGAGGAAGAGCTCGTGCGCACCTCCTCGGCGTTGGTCGTCATCTCGCACGACCGCCGTTTTCTCGAGCGCGTGTCGCGCGCCACCGTCTGGCTCGACCGTGGCCAGACCCGCAGGCTGGACAAGGGCTTTGGCCATTTCGAGGAATGGCGCGACCAGGTGCTGGAAGAGGAAGAGCGCGAGCAGCACAAGCTTGGCCGCCAGATCGTGCGCGAGGAGCACTGGCTGCGCTATGGCGTGACAGCGCGGCGCAAGCGCAACATGCGCCGCTTGGGCGAGCTGCAGACCATGCGCCAGCGCTTTCGCGGCCATCGCGGCGCCGAAGGCACCGCGACCATGGTGGCGAGCGACGCCGCCGAATCCGGCAAGCTGGTGATCGAAGCGAAAAACATCGAAAAGAGCTTTGGCGACCTCACCGTGGTCAAGGGCTTCTCGACGCGCATCCAGCGCGGCGACCGCGTCGGCCTGGTCGGACCGAACGGCGCCGGCAAGACGACGCTTTTGAAGATGCTGACGGGCGAATTGGCACCGGATGCCGGCTCGGTGCGGCTCGGCACCAATCTGGAAATCGCCACGCTCGACCAGAAGCGCGAGGCGGTCGATCCGCAGGAGACGCTGGCGCAGTACCTCACTGACGGGCGCGGTGAAAACCTCGTCATCAATGGCGAGCAGCGCCATGTCGTGTCCTACATGAAGGATTTCCTGTTCAAGCCGGAGCAGGCGCGCACACCGGTGCGCGAACTTTCCGGCGGCGAGCGGGCGCGGCTGATCCTGGCGCGCGTGCTGGCGCGGCCGGCGAACCTCCTGGTGCTCGATGAGCCGACCAACGATCTCGACATGGAGACATTGGAACTGCTGCAGGAACTGGTCGCCGGCTTCGCCGGTACCGTCATCCTGGTCAGCCACGACCGCGATTTCCTCGACCGCACCGTGACCAGCATCATCGCGCCGGACGGCGGCGGCCGCTGGGTCGAATATGCCGGCGGTTATTCCGACATGCTGGCGCAGCGCGGCGGCACCAGGCTCGACGACCGCAAGGCGCGCGCCAGGGCTGAAGCCGCAGATGCGCCGGCGACGGACAGGAACGAACCGGCAGCCCCGAAAGGGCCGGCGAAGAAACTGTCGTTCAAGCAGAAATTCGCCCTGGAATCGCTCCCCAAGAAGATCGAGGCGGTGATCGCTTCGATCTCTCGGCTGGAGAACAATATCGCCGACCCGGCCTATTACGAGCGCGACCCGGCCTCCTTCCAGAAAACCATCGCCGCCCTCGACAAGGAACGCGCGACGCTGGCCGCGCTTGAGGAAGAGTGGCTGGAACTGGAGATGCTGCGCGAGGAGATGGAGGGGTAAACGATTATGCGGCCTTTTGTGCGCGCATATTGTGCGCATAAAGAAGGGCCCCTCGATGCTGCGATCGGCACCGAAACCTCAATGGACGTCCGTCAACACGTCCATTGACTATTGATCAAAGACGCCAAGGCGTTGGGCATCAACATCTCCCGCGCTGCCGAGGCAGGCAACGGACTGCCATTGGCCAAACACCGGCCGTTCTGATGGCGCGTTACGACATCTATCGGAATGCCGAGGGCGACATAAGCAGAGGGTCGTCGTTCCCTTGATGCCGCCTGACACAGCGCCGGTTCCTGGCCGCCGGCTAAACCCGACCTTCGCCATAAACGGCAAGGATCACGTAATGGTCACAGAGTTCTTGTCAGCCTCAACTGCCTCTGAATTGCAGAGTTTGGAAGGAAACCTTTCCAGGCACCATGACGACATCGTCGGCGCGCTCGGCATGCTGCTCCAGGGTTTCCGAGTGAAGGCGACCGTTACGCCGCCTTCTCAGCCCGCCGTCTTTGCCTGCCAGGCCTTGATCGCCTCGTCGAACACCTTCTCGCCGGGAATGCCTTTTTCCATGGTCAGCAGCGCCCGCCGGCCGGTCTTGTAGACCACCGGAACGTCGATCCAGTCCTGGCCGCGCAGCAAGGTCATGTTGGCGTCCTCGTCGGCCTTGGTGTCGTTGAGCGCGACGAGGAAGAAGCCGTCGGCGATCTTGGCCGGAATGCCGATCAGCGGGCTGCCGGCGTCCTGCTCCGAACTCTTCATCGCCACGCGCAGGATGTTGTCGACGCCACCGCCCTCGAAACCGTCGGGCGTCAGGAAGATCATCTCGATGATGTGACTGGCCGGCAGCGTCTGGTCGGTGTTGCGGCGGATGGTCATGCGCAACTGGATGTCCTTGCCGGGGATGGTCGCCTCGGCGCGGATCGCCGGCTCGGGCGGCAGGTCGCCACCAGGCGATTCCTGCACCAGCGACCAGACGATGCTGCCGGGCTCGGCCGAGCCCTGCGCGGTGCTGGTT
>NZ_PNOT02000316.1 GCF_002879535.1 Mesorhizobium intechi | reverse complement strand
CGATACAGGCTAGCTGAGTCTTGCCTCTACGTCATGTGAGATCACGGATTTCGGCCTTTTCCAGGCGTTTTCCACCGGCAGAAGCGTGCCGACGAGGATCCGCGGCCGTCAAATTCCGAGCCGTTGCCTGATGATGGCGGCATGGAACCTGGCGCCGAAGATCAGCCCGTCGTCATTGAAGTCATAGCTGGAATTGTGCAGCGGCGCTGAGGCCTCGCCATTGCCGAGGAAGACGAAGCATCCCGGAACGTGATCGAGGAAACGCGCAAAATCCTCAGACGCCGTCATCGGCTCGCGAGCAACCGCGACATTGCTGGGATCGAAGACTTTCTTGGCGGCGGCGAAGGCCGCCTCGACCAGCTCGGCATCATTGTGCAAAGGCACGAATTCTCTGGTGTAATTGACCTCGGCGGCAATGTTGTAGGCGGCCGCGGTGCCCTCGGCGATGATGCGCATCTGCCGTTCGATCTCCGCGCTGACCTCGGGGCGAAAACTGCGCGCATCGCCGAGGATGCGGGCAAGACCGGGCAATGCATTGCGGGTGCCGTCGGTGATCAGTTCGGTCACCGAAACCACCGCTATGTCGGCCGGGCTCAGGCGGCGCGACACGATGGTCTGCAGATTGGTGACCAGCGCACAGGCGGCGACCAGCGCTTCGTTGCCCGAATGCGGCCGCGCCGCGTGGCCGCCGACCCCCCTGAGCAAGATCTCGAAATTGTCCTCGGCCGACATGACCGGGCCGGCACGGGTCTCGAAATGCCCGACGGGAAGGCCGGGCATGTTGTGCAGACCGAAGATCTCGTCGAAGGGGAAGCGTTGCATCAGGCCGTCGTCGAGCATGGCCAGCGCGCCCCTGCCCCACTCCTCGGCCGGCTGGAAGATGAAGCGCACGGTGCCGTCAAAACCACCCTCGCCCGCCAGCAGCTTTGCCGCGCCAAGCAGCATGGCGGTATGGCCATCATGGCCGCAGGCGTGCATGACGCCGGGATTCCCGGAGCGGTAGGGCGCGCTCGATTGCTCCGATATGCGCAGCGCATCCATGTCGGCCCGCAGCGCAATGGCGCGGTTGCCGGTGCCGCGCTTCAAAGTGCCGACGACCCCGGTGCCGCCGATGCCCTCGGCGACATCGTCCAGGCCGAATTCCCGCAGCTTGGCCGCGACGAAGGCCGCGGTGCGTTTCTCCTCGAAGCCGAATTCGGGGTGCGCGTGCAGGTCGCGCCGCCAATCGGTCATCTCGCGCTTCAACGTTTCTGGATCGCGTTCGGCCATGTCTTCACCTCTTGATCACGGCGAGTTCGGCGACGACATCAAGCAGGATGTTGGCACCGGCAACAAGCTCGGCATCCCCGGTGTGTTCATGCGGGCTGTGGCTGATGCCTCCGACGCTCGGCACGAAGATCATCGCCGACGGCGCCATGCGCGCGATCATCTGCGCGTCATGGCCGGCGCCCGAGGTCATCCGCCGGGAGGCAAGCCCGCGCTTCCTGGCGGCAGCCTCGATCAACTTGACGACCCGCCCATCGAAAACAACCGGCGCGAAGCGGGCCAGCCGCTCGACCGACACGGTGATGCCCTCGGCGGCGAGCTGTTCGAGAAAGGCGGCCAACGCCGCTTCCTGCGCCTGCAGGCGCTGTTCGTCGGGATCGCGCAGGTCGACGGTGAAGACAGCGCGCGATGGGATGACGTTGATGGCATTCGGCTCGAGGCGCATCGTGCCGACGGTGGCAACGGTCGGCGCGTTTGAGCCAGCAGCAGCAAGGTCATGCAGGAAGGTGATCACGCGTGCCGCGGCATATCCGGCGTCGCAGCGCATCGACATCGGCGTGGTGCCGGCATGGTTGGCGACGCCGTCGAGGGTGATGCGCTGCCAGGAAATGCCCTGCAGGGTTTCCACTGCGCCGATCGGAATGCCTTCGCGGTCCAGCACCGGCCCCTGTTCGATGTGCAGTTCGATATAGAGGTGCGGCTTGAGAAAGCCCGACTCGCGCTCGCCCGCATAGCCGATGCGGGTGAGTTCCTGCCCGAGCGTGCTGCCGTCCGTGCCGACAGCGGCGAGTGCCGCCTCGACATCGACGCCGCCGGCATGGACCAGCGACCCCATCATGTCGGGGGAGAAGCGCACGCCTTCCTCATTGGTGAAGGCCGCGACGGCGAGCGGGCGCGACGGCGAGAGACCCGACGCCTTCAGCGTCTCGATCGCCTCCAGCCCGGCAAGCACGCCGTAGCAGCCGTCATAGATGCCGGCATCGATGACGGTGTCGATGTGCGAGCCGATGAGCAGCGGCGCCTCGCCTGCATTGCCGGCACTTTGCCAGATGCCGAAAATGTTGCCGATGCGGTCGACGGCGACATCGAGCCCGGCCTGCCGCAGCCAGCTGACGAAGAGGTCGCGGCCCAGCCTATCGGCGTCGGAGGCAGCGAGCCGGACCAGCCTTCCCTCGCCATCGCGGCCAACGGCGCCGAGTTCGCGGATACGGCCAAGCAGGCGCTGCGCGTCGACCGCGATCATGGCGTTGCCTGGGCAATGAGCTTGCCCGCCAACACCTCGACCGGGCTCAAGCCGACCAGTTCGACATAGCGATGCGGGTCGGTTGCGCCTTCGGTGTTGATCACCAGTACGCTGGATTTGCCGTCGAGGCCGAGATCGGTCCTGTTTTCGGCCGTCGCCCGGACCAGTCCGGCAAGACCGACACCGCCGCTCTCGCCGGCAACGATCACCGGATCGCTGCCGGATGGCCGGGCCAGCCGCCGCATCGCCGCGATGGCGTCGTCCTCGTCCACGGTCATGAAGGCATCGCCGGCGCGCGCCAGCACGCGCCAGGCGACCTGCGAGGCCTCATAGCATTCAAGCATGGCCATCACCGTCGGCTGGTCATGCGCCACCTTGACCACGTGTCCTTCCCGGGCAGCCGCGACAATGCAGGCCGCGCGCGCCGGCTCAACGACGATGACGGTTGGCCTGGCATCGCCAAGCACGATGGCGAGATGGCCGGCCACTGCCGCGGCAATGCCGCCGACGCCGGCCTGGATGAAGACATGGGTTGGCGGTTCGCTAAGCTGGCGCAACGCCTCGCGCACGATCGCCGTATAGCCCTGCATGACCAGGCCGGGGATGCGCTCATAACCCGGCCACGACGTATCCGACACCACGGTCCAGCCCTTCTCGGCCGCAACCTGGGCCGCTTGCCTCACCGAATCGTCATAATTGCCATCGACGCGAACCATCTCCGCGCCGTAGCGGGCAATTGCCGAGATGCGCTCGTCGCTGACGCCGGCATGGACAAAGATCACGGCCCTGGCGCCGGCAATCTCGGCGCCTTGCGCGACCGAGCGGCCGTGATTGCCGTCGGTGGCGCAGGCAAAGGTCATCTTCGCGGCGACCGAGCGAACATCGGCACGATCGAGATCCTCGACGTCAACAGGGCGACCGAGGCGCTTGCCTGCTTCTTCCAGCACCAGGCGGAAGACGGCATAGGCGCCGCCCAGCGCCTTGAAGCTGCCCAGGCCGAGACGAAAACCCTCATCCTTGACATGCAGCGCAGCCAGGCCAAGTTCGCCCGCCAGCGCAGGCAGCGCGTGCAGCGGCGTCATCGCGTGATTGTCACGATGGGCGAGAAAGCGCTCGACCGTGTCCGCGCCCGCGATCCCGAGGGTTTCGGCATCGGCCGCATCAAGCGGCTTGCCGTGCAAGGCATTGCGATTGGGCAGGAACACGGGCGGCCTCCTTGGCAGTCAGTGAGACCATATTGCAGGTCGGGCGCAAAGAGCGCTGTAATTGGGCCTGCGAAACGCAAGTTTGTTTCATCGGGATACCCCCATTGCCTCCATCTTCGCCCTCGCTCGACAGTTTCGATCTCGCCATCCTTGCCATACTGCAGCGCGACAACACCACGCCGCAGCGGCTGATCGGCGAAGCGGTGAACCTTTCGGCGCCAGCGGTGCAGCGCCGCATAAAGCGCATGGAGCAGACCGGCGTCGTAGCCGGCAATGTGGCAATCATCGAACCGGCGGCGGTCGGTCAGCCCATCACCATCTTCGTCGAGGTGGAGTTGGAGAGCGAGCGCACGGAGCTTATCGACGCGGCCAAGCGGCAATTCTCGCAAACGCCCGAAGTGCAGCAATGCTATTACGTCACCGGCGAAGCCGACTTCATCCTCGTTATCACCGTGGCCGACATGGGCGCCTATGAGGCGCTGACGCGAAAGCTGTTCTTCGGCAGCAACAATGTCCGGAAATTCCGCACCTTCGTGGCCATGGACCGCGTCAAGGTCGGGCTGACGGTGCCGTTGCCGGATTGAGCCTTGCCGGCAGGCAGGTCCCGCCGCCATGCTTTTGCACGGGAATTGAGTCGGGAGGCGCGCTTGAACGACACCACGACAGTAGCGATCATCGGCGCCGGGCCGGCGGGCCTCGCCGTCGCCGCATGCCTGCGGCAGGCCGGCGTCGACTTCATCATCATCGAAAAAGAGCAGCAGGCCGCGCCCGCCTGGCGGCGCCACTACGACCGCGTCCATCTGCATACGACCAAGCGCTATTCGTCGCTGCCCTTCGTGCCCTTTCCCAAACACTATCCGCGTTATGTGCCGCGCGATCTCTTCGTCGACTATCTCGATGCCTATGCGCAACGCTTCAACCTCCGGCCCCGCTTTGGAGAAACGGTGACAGCGGTCGCCCGGGACGGTCGAGGCTGGCGTGTGGACGCGCCATCCGGTCACTTGCGCGCCAAACAGGTGGTGATCGCGTCAGGCTACAATGCCGAGCCCTTGCGGCCCGGATTTGCCGGCATCGACAGCTTCACCGGCACGACGCTACACAGCGCCGACTATCGCAATGCAACGCCCTTCGCCGGTCAGTCGGTGCTGGTCGTCGGCATGGGCAACACCGGCGCGGAGATTGCGCTCGATCTGGCGGAAAACGGCGCACGGCCGACGATTTCCGTGCGCGGCGGCGTTCATATCGTGCCGCGCGAACTGTTCGGCGTGCCCATCCAGATGGTCGGCATGGCGGCGCGCCTGGGACCGCAACGCTTCAACGATGTTCTTTTCCCGGTCATTCTCGACGTGGTGCTGGGCAGGCTGGAAAGATACGGGCTCAAGCGGCCGGGACAGGGACTGCTGGAACAGATTGCCATCGCGTCGCGCATTCCGGTGATCGATGTGGGCACCATCGGCAAGATCCGCGAAGGCGCGATCAAGGTCGCGCCCGATATCGCCGAGATTTCGGAACGCGGCGCCCGTTTCGCCGACGGCAAACAGGGCGAATTCGACGCGATCATCTTCGCCACCGGTTACCGGCCGGGCTATGCCAGATTTCTCGAGCCCGGCGTCCGGCCGGACCGCAGTGGCGTTACCCCCAAGGCTTCGGATCTCGGCCTCTACCTCATCGGTTTCCACAATGCGGTCACCGGATTGCTGCGCGAGATCGGGATCGAAGCACAGGCAATTGCCGATGATATCCGGCACCGGCTGAACCGGAAAAAGGCGGGTGAAATCCCGCCGGTGTGATCCGCGGCCCGCCCTACGCCTGTGCGGTCTTGAGCATCATGCCGGCGATCTCCTTCGTCAGCTTGGCGGCGACAAGCGCCGTCATGTTGGAGAGATCCTGGCTTGGATTGTACTCGACAATATCGGCGGCCACGATCGGTTGATCGATGCCTTGAATGAGGTTGATGACCTGCCGGGTCGACAGCCCGCCCGACTCTCGGTGCGAGACGCCGGGTGCAAAGGCTGGGTCGAGCCCGTCGAGATCCATCGAAATATAGACCGGCGTCCTGAGGTCGAGCCGCAGGCCCTCGCTGAAGCGTGCCGCCTCGACCACTTCGACGCCGAAACGCGCGAACTGGTCGCGGTGATGGTCGTTGACGGTGCGCAGCCCGATCTGGATCAACCGGCCGGCAAGCCGCTCCTCCATGATGCGCGCGAAAGGCGACGTGTGGGAACGCGGGTTGCCACCGTAGGAGTGATAGATGTCGGGATGCGCATCGATATGGACGATCGTCAGGTCGGGATGGCGCCGGTGCACCGCGCGCAACACCGGCCAGGAGATCGCATGGTCGCCGCCCAGGCCGACCAGCGGATGGCCAGCATCCAACGCGCGACCGACCTCGCCTTCGATCCGCTCCCAGGGGTCGCCGCCGCCCACGAAATCGATATCGCCATGGTCGACGAAACGGCCGGCCAGATCGAAGCCGGTTTCACTCCATGAACTGTAGGCATCTGAATGCAGTTCCCGCCTGATCAGCGCCGGGGCCTCGGCCGGCCCGCGCAGATAGGACGAGTTCTCGTCATGCGGTATTCCCAGAAGCGAAATCGCGCCTGCCATCGAAATCCTCCCGGTGCAGAGGGAGCCCTCTATAACGGCGCGAGTTGGCCGTTGCGACGACAGCTGGTTGGGCCAGTTGCATTCCAGGGAATGACATCGGCTAGGTTGCCGGTTCGTCAGCCTTGCGCAGCCAGACCTTGTTGTCATGGAAGGCAGCGCCGCCGTAGGGCGCGGGTGCATCGGCGCCTGTCAGCACGTTGATGCCCTCGCCGCGCTCATGCGCGCTGTTGGGCCAGATGCCTTCGGCGATCACCACGCCGCGCTTGATGCCGTCGAAGAATTTGGCATGCAGCACCAGCTCGCCGCGCCGGTTGCCGACCTCGACACGGTCGCCGTCGGCAAGGCCGAGCTCGGCCGCGTCGTCGCGATGAAGGAGGAGCGTCGGCCTGCCTTCCTTTTCCTTGGACACCGGCGTTTCGGCAAAGGTCGAGTTGAGGAAGTTGCGCGCCGGCGAGGTCGTCAGCCGGAATGGATGCGCCTCGTCGGCCACCTCGATCAGGTCGACATGGTCGGGAAACTCGGGCAGGCGCTCCACCGGTCCGAACAGACCCATGCTCTTCGGCGGCCGGTTGGGTGCCGCCTGGCCGGTCCAGTCGGCACGGAAGCGGAATTTGCCATCCGCATGGCCAAAGCCGTTGATGAAATGCGCAGCCTCGAAATCCGGCTGCAGATCGACCCATTTCTGCTCTTTCAAGCTGTCGAAACTGCCCAGCCCGCGCTTGCCAAGAATGATGTCGATATGCTGCCGTTCTGTCAGGCCGAAGCCCGGGCGGTCTGCGACTCCCAGGCGCTCTGCCAGTTGCTCGATGACGAAATGGTTGGTGCGCGGCCCTTCCGGCGGCTCGATCAGCTTCGGCCCGAGCGTGATGTGCTGGTTGCCGCCGCCCTTGTAGACGTCGTCATGTTCGAGAAACATCGTCGCCGGCAACACCACATCCGCCAGCTTGGCGGTGTCGGTCATGAACTGCTCGTGCACGCAGGTGAACAGGTCGTCGCGCAGAAAGCCCTGCTTTACCAGCCGCTGCTCGGGCGCGACATTCACCGGGTTGGTGTTCTGGATCAGCATCGCGGTCACCGGCGGTCCGCCATAGAGCGCGTCGCCGGCGCCGGTCAGCACCGGTCCGATGCGCGAATGGTCGAGATGGCGGATCGCCGGATCGCGCATCCTGGTGCCTTCCAGCACCTCCTGGTTGAGCTTGAAGATGCCGGAATTCGAATGAAAGGCGCCGCCGCCCTCATACTGCCAGCTGCCGGTGACCGCGGCGATGCAGGAAGCGGCGTGCATGTTGACGGCGCCGTTGCGCTGGCGGGCGAAGCCGTAGCCGAGACGGAAATAGGTTTTCTTGGTCATGCCAACAAGGCGGGCAAGGGCCTCGATCTCGGTGACCGACAGGCCCGTGATCTCGGCCGCCCATTCAGGGGGGCGTGTCCGAAGATGCGCCTCCAGCCCCTTCGGATCGTCGGTGTATTTTTCGAGATAGGCACGGTCGGCCAGGCCTTCCCTGAACAGCACATGCATGACCGCGCAGGCCAGCGCGCCGTCGGTGCCGGGCTTCAGCACAAGGCCCATGTCGGCCTGCTTCATCGTCGCGTTTTCATAGACGTCGATGACGACGATTTTAGCGCCGCGTTCCTTGCGCGCCTTGATGGCATGGGTCATCACGTTGACCTGCGTGACCACGGCATTGGTGCCCCAGATCACCACGCAGTCGGATTTCGCCATTTCGCGCGGATCGGGCCCACGCAAGGCGCCAGCCCCCATCATCCAGCCGGTCCAGGCGAGATTGGTGCAGATCGACCCGAAGAAGCCCGAATATTTCTTGGCATGACGCAGCCTGTCGATGCCGTCGCGCTGCACCAGCCCCATCGTGCCGGCATAGAAATAAGGCCAGACCGTCTCCGAGCCGTATTTGTCTTCGGCCGCGACGAACTTTTCGGCGACGAGGTCGAGCGCGGCCTCCCAGCTCGCATCCTGCCAGACGCCGTCGCCTTTGGCGCCGGCGCGGATCAGCGGCTTCAGCAAGCGGTCGGGGTGGTGGACGCGGTCGGCATAGCGCGCGACCTTGGCGCAGACGACGCCGGACGTGTAGGTGTTGGTCTTGGCGCCATGGACGCGGCCGATGCGGTTGCCGTCGAGCAACTCGACCTCGAGCGCGCAGGTGGACGGGCAATCATGCGGACAGGCCGAATGGCCGATGCGAAGGTTGGCGTGTTGGTTCATGGGGGATGTTTAGCTGGTTCCGAACGTGGCGTGTAGGGCCAGAGTTGCCCATAAACTGCCTTTCGGGGATGCCTTTTCTACCCGATATGCGGCGACTTTCACCATAGTTCCATCGACATCGATGGCCTCCGGTATCGATTACAACCCAACGGCAATCTCCTGGATAAAATCCAGGAATGCCCTGACCTTGGCCGGCGGCAGATGGCGTGATGGCTGGTAGGCGTAGAGCGGGTAAAGCTCTTCCGACCACTCCGGCAGGATCGGCACGAGGTCTCCGCGTGCCAGGAACGGCGCCAGGCCGATGGCGAGGCTTTGGAAAATGCCTTGGCCCGCGACGCAGGCCGTGACCGCGACGGAAGGATCATCCAGCACCAGACGGCTTGAGATCTTGACCTCGACGATCTCTCCGCCTCGGTGAAACTCCCATGGAAAAGGAAGGCCGGTCTGGGGATCGCGGAAGAGAAGCGCCTCGTGGTGGACGAGGTCGTGTGGCGATCGCGGCTCGCCGTGCCGTTCGAGATAGGCCGGCGCCGCAACCGTCAGAATCTGGGCTTCCAGGAGCTTGCGCACGATAAGGGACGATGCATCGGGCGGCCCGAAGCGTATCGCCACGTCCACGCCGCTCATCATCTCCTCGCGATAGTTGCTGGTCAATAAATCCAGCACGAGCAGTGGATAGCGAGCAAGGAACCGCTGCAGCCCGCCTGCGAGCACCGTGCGTGCGAACCACGGGTCCACAGATACGCGCAGCCGTCCGCGCACCACCGCCGCCGCGCCCGCGGCCTCGGCCGCAGCCTCATCCAAGCCTGCGAGCAGCGGCATCACCTGCGCATGGAAGCGCCGGCCTTCCTCGGTCAGGCTGACCTCGCGTGGATTGCGATCGAAGAGCCGCACGCCGACCCGGGCCTCCAGACGCGCGACGGCCCGACTCACCCCCGATGGCGTCAGGCCGAGCATCTCCGCGGCACGGGCGAAGTTCCCGGCCTCCGTGACCGCTGCCAAGACCCCGACGCCGGTGAGAAGCCGCGTGTCGAAAACCATTCAATCTCCCTTCGCCTACACCCCGATGACGAGGATCGGTGATTTCTAGTCATCATAACACTGATCTTAATGCGCGTGAATCACTGGATGGCGCGACGTACAAGCATGGCGTCACCGCAGTGCCGGCCGAGACAGGCTGAGCAGGTCGGATTTCCTTCGATCCGGAAAGGAGTTAGCCATGAATCACCTCACACGCAGAACGATGCTTCAGCGCGGCGGAATGCTGGGGGCCATCCTGGCTCTCGATGCGGTCAGCCCCGCTCTGGCCAAGACAACGCCAGCCGGTTCGTCGATGCGGTTCAAGGCGATCGACGCCGCCCTGCGCGAAGGCGTTTCGAAGAACGACGTGGCCGGCGTCATCGCCGTCGCGGCGACGCCGAAAGGCATGGTCTATGAGGGTGCCTTCGGCAAAGCGAACACAGCAACGGGGGCGCCGATGACGCTCGACACGGTGTTCTGGCTGCTGTCGATGACCAAGGCTTTCACGGCTACGGCCTGCATGCAGCTGATCGAGCAGGGCCGCCTCAATCTGGACGACGACGCGGCGAAATACCTGCCTGAGCTGGCCTCGCCGCAGGTTCTTGACGGCTTTGCGGAGGATGGAACGCCGCGACTGCGGCCGGCCAAGCGCGCGATCAAGGTGCGCCATCTGCTGACGCATACTTCCGGCTACACCTACTCGATCTGGAGCGAGGCTCTCACCCGCTACGAGAAGGTGACGGGCATGCCCGACATCGCGACCTGCAAGAACGCTGCTTTCACCGCTCCGCTCGAATTCGAACCCGGCGAACGGTGGGAATACGGCATCAGCATGGACTGGATCGGCAAACTCGTCGAAGCGGTATCCGATCAGTCGCTCGAAATCTACTTCCGCGAGAACATCTTCGCGCCGCTCGACATGAAGGATTCGGGCTTCCTGATCTGCACCAAGCAGAAGCAGCGCGTCGCCACCTTCCACAACCGCGGGGCCGATGGCGGGCTGGAGCCTGCGCCCTTCGAGATGCCGCAACGGCCGGAGTTCTTCATGGGCGGCGGCGGTGCCTTCTCGACACCGCGGGACTATATGGCCTTCCTGCAGGCACTGCTGAATGGCGGCGCGCTGCATGGCGCGCGAATCCTGCGTCCGGAGACCGTCGCCATGATGATGCAGAACCAGATCGGCGAGCTGAGCGTCCAGGAGATGCGCTCGGCGCAGCCGTCCTATTCCCGCAGCTTCGACCAGTTCCCGCAACAGCCGCATAAATGGGGCCTGTCCTTCGACATCAACACGCAGCCGGGACCGAATGGGCGGTCCGCCGGCAGCATCTCCTGGGCAGGTCTGCTCAACTGCTACTTCTGGCTCGACCCGGTGAAGCACGTCACCGGCGCGCTCTTCACCCAGGTCCTGCCCTTCTACGACGAGCGGGTCGTCGCGCTCTACGGCGCGTTCGAGCGCGGCCTCTATGCCGGGCTCGCCTGAACCCCTGAAGATCGACACCAACCTTTTTGGAGAACCACCATGTATGCAATCACCGGAGTAACCGGCAAGGTCGGCGGCGCGCTTGCGCGCAGCCTTCTCGCCGAGGGATTGCCTGTCCGCGCCGTCCTGCGCGACGCGGCCAAGGCAGCGGAGTGGAGACGTCGCGGCTGTGATGTCGCCCTGGCCGAGATGGACGATGCGGCAAGCCTGGCCTCGGCCTTCAGCGAGGCTGCGGGCGTCTTCATCCTGCCGCCCTCCGAGTTCGATCCGGAACCCGGATATCCCGAGGCTAAGCGCGTCATCGCGGCCGTGACCGCTGCCTTGGCCGAGGCGCGTCCCGGCAAGGTGGTCTGCCTGTCGACCATCGGCGCGGACGCGCCGCACGAGAACCTGCTGACGCAGCGCACGCTGATGGAACGGGCGCTGGACGGGATCGGGCTTCCGGTCACCTTCCTGAGGCCCGGCTGGTTCTTGGAGAATGCGCTCTGGGACATTCCCTCGGCGCGCGACGAAGGCGTGCTGCGCAGCTTCCTGCAGCCAGCCGACAGGCCGTTGCCGATGGTCGCGACGCAAGATGTCGGACGCCTGGCCGCCATGCTGCTTCAGGAGAATTGGATCGGGACGCGGGTCATCGAACTGGAGGGGCCTGTCCGCGTCTCGCCCAACGATCTCGCCCGCGCCTTCGCCACGGTGCTGGAGCGTCCGGTCAAGGTCGAGACGGTGCCGCGCGAAAGCTGGGAGCAGATCTTCCGTTCCCAGGGTATGCAAAAGCCGTTGCCGCGGATCCGGATGCTTGACGGCTTCAACGAGGGCTGGATCGAGTTCAGCGACCAAGGCCGTTCGGCGATCAAAGGGACAACGACGCTCGATAGCGTTATCGCCAACCTCGTCGCGGCGAGCCTGTCAGCCACCTGACACGGTCACGATTTAGCGCATGGACTTGCAAAGTCGCTGGCGCGAAGCGGTGGCGGTCGCCCGTGCCCTGCCATCGCCACAGTTTCGAAAGGAAATCATCATGGAATCGATCGTCACGCAGGGCATTGCGATTCCGCGCCTCCAGTGACGCAACGCTCGCCGGGCTCGGGCGCAAGCATGGCTGCAGCGCCGCGCAGATGGCCATCGCCTGGCTTCTGGACCAGGCGGGCGTCATCGTGACCCCGAAAGCCGCCCGCCCCGAAAGCCAGAAGTCCAATCTCGATGCGCTCGGCATTCGGCTCGACGATGAGGATCGCGCGACGATTGCTGCCCTGCCGAAGGACCAGCGCTTCGTCCGGCCACCCTTCGCACCCGATTGGGATGCCGCAGCATGAAATTGCGGCATGGGGCTGGCGCTGTGATCGGTCCCAATCGCGGTTTGCGACGAGGTCGGCCGCCCTACTCCGCCGTGCCTTCCTCATACTCGGCCGACATGGTCAGCCATTTTTCCTCGTGGCCGGCCAGCGTCTGGGCGAGCTGCGAGCGCTCCTTGGCCAGGCGTGTCGCGGTCGAGGGATCCTTTTCGTAGATCGCCGGATTGGCCAGTTCGTCCTCGATGCCGTCGATGCGCTTGCGGATGCGGTCCATCAGCGCCTCGGTGGCGCGGATTTCCTTGGCCAGCGGTTCGAAGGCGGCACGACGCGCGGCCGCATCGCGGCGGCGGTCGGCCTTGGACGCCTTGTCGGCCTCGCGCTTGCCGCGGCGGTCGCCAGAGACGCCCGTGACCAGCGTCTTGTAGTCCTCAAGATCGCCATCATACGGGTTGACCGCGCCGTCCTTGACCAGCCACAGCCGATCGGCGGTCGCCTCCAAGAGATGGCGGTCGTGCGAGATCAGGATGACGGCGCCGGGAAATTCGTTGAGCGCGTGGATCAGCGATTCACGGCTGTCGATATCGAGATGGTTGGTCGG
>NZ_PNOT02000337.1 GCF_002879535.1 Mesorhizobium intechi | reverse complement strand
ACCGCGCACCTTTGACTCCGGCGCCTCCGGCATCAGCCGGCGGACATGCTCATAGGCGTTTTCCTCCGGACGCAGATCGTCGAGCTGATGCTGGGCGAAGATCGCCACCTTCAGCCCGGGCGCCACCGTCATCGTGCCGCTCTCCTGCTTGAGGCGACCCGACAGCAGCTTGGCGAAGGTCGACTTGCCGTTGCCGTTGGCGCCAAGCAGCGCGATGCGGTCGTCGGCGTCGATGCGCAACGTCATCTTCTTCAGGATCGGCTGGCCTTCGGTGTAGCCGACATTGACGTTGTTCAGCGCCACGATCGGCGAGGCCACGGTCTTGACCGGTTCGGGAAAAGAGAACGGCCGCACCGAATCGTTCACGATCGCCGCGATCGGCTTCATCTTTTCCAGGGCCTTGATGCGCGACTGTGCCTGTCTGGCCTTGGACGCCTTGGCGCGGAACCGCTCGACGAAGGATTCCATGTGCTTGCGCGCGGCCTCCTGTTTGACGCGGCCCTTTTCCTGCAATTCCTTCTGCTCGGCGTACTGGCGCTCGAACTGATCGTAGCCGCCGCGCCAGAAGGTCAGCTTCTTCTGATCAAGATGAACGATCGAGTTGACGGCACGGTTGAGCAGGTCGCGATCGTGCGAAATCAGAAGCACGGTGTGCGGGTATTTCGACACGTAGTTTTCCAACCACAGCGTGCCTTCGAGGTCGAGATAGTTGGTCGGCTCGTCGAGCAGCAGCAGATCAGGCTCTGAAAACAGCACGGCGGCGAGTGCCACGCGCATGCGCCAGCCGCCGGAGAAGGACGAGGCCGGACGGCGCTGCGCTGCATCATCGAAGCCGAGGCCGGCGAGGATGGTGGCCGCGCGGGACTCGGCCGAATGCGCATCGATGTCGGCCAGACGCATGTGAATATCGGCGATGCGGTGTGGATCGGTCGCCGTCTTTTCCTCTTCGAGCAGCGCCGTGCGTTCGAGGTCGGCCTTGAGCACGATCTCGATCAGCGGCTCCTCGGTTCCCGGCGCCTCCTGCGCCACCTGGCCGATGCGCGTGTTCTTCGGCAGGCTAATCGAACCGGTCTCGGAGGGAAAATCGCCAGTGATGGCCTTGAACAGCGTCGTCTTGCCTGTGCCGTTGCGGCCGACAAGGCCGGCCTTGGTGCCGGCCGGCAAGGTCAGCGAGGCATGGTCGAGAAGCAGGCGCCCGGCCATGCGGAGCGAAAGGTCGTTGATGATCAGCATGGCCGCGCTTTTGCACCGGACATCAACGCTTCGCAAGACCTTGCGGGCCAGTTGGCCACGCAAGGTCCGAAAACGGCGCACACAATCGCCGTCAAAGCAGCCGGTCAGTGGATCGGCAGTCAGCCGAGCAACGCTCAGCCGGAATAGCCGAGCAACGCTTAGCCAGCGGCCTTGCGCTTGGTTCCCTTTGCCACGGCCGCCGGGGCCGCCGCCGATTTGCGGCCAAGTCCCGTCGACTTTGCCAGCGCCGACCGGGTCGCCGAGTAATTCGGAGCGACCATCGGATAGTCCGGCGATAGGCTCCATTTAGCTCGATAGTCGTCCGGGCTCAGACCATAGTCTGTCCTGAGATGTCGCTTGAGCGACTTGAACTTCTTTCCGTCTTCCAGGCAGATGATGTAGTCTGGAAACACCGACTTTTTTGGATTTACGGCCGGAACCAGGCTCGGGCTTTCCACGACGACCGCGCCAGCCAACTTTCGAACCGATGCGCTGACGCTGGCAATCAGGTCAGGCAGGCCGGAAGCTGGTAGCGGATTGTTGCCGACATAGGCAGAGACAATATCGGCCGTTAGCTCTATAACGGTCTTATCCTCGATATTTGACAAATCTTTCACCCTATTTGCGAGAAAGCCATCCACCCCAGCGAAGACTTTCGTCGACATATCTTTTTAACCGCGTCCCCCAACGGCTCGCCAAGTGCCGAACGAATCAAAACTTGGCGTCAACTATTTTTATGGGAAATGCACGCCGCGCAATTTAGAAAATCTAATACTTGGAAGCAGCAGACTTGGTCGTTCGGGTATCGGCCAATATCTCAAGAATACGCCGCCAACGGGCACAGCGCCCGAAATCCTTCTGTTCAATTGCCTTTTCGGCCTTCATCGCCGCGTAAAGCGGTGCTTCGGCGCCAAATTCCTTGATCAGCCAATACGCTTCCTGCCTGGCGAGACGTTCATTGTCGTCAAACATGGTCTTGCGCCTCCGAGCGCTCCAGGCCGACCGCGATACAACTGCCGATGACGAGGACGGCGCCGGCAATGGCGGTTGTCGTCAACCGTTCGCCGGACAGGGTCAGCAGCAAAGTCGAGGCGATCGGCGTGAGATAGGCGATGACCGCGACCTTGCCGCTGCCTTCGAGCTTCAAGGCCCGCGACCAGAAGTAATAACCTAGCCCCATCGGACCGGCGCCGAGATAGAATCCCAGGGCGAGATCGACGCCGGAGGGCCAGGCGACGCCTTCGCCAGCGGACCACAAAAGCGTCAAGGCCACGCCGACAAGCGACGAAGGCAGCAGCAGGCGATCGGGCGAAGTGGCGAGTCGTCCCACCATCACCGAATAGAAAGCCATGCACAGCGCGGATCCGAATGCGGCGAAATAGCCGACGATGTCGCCCTGGAACCAGCTGTTCTCACGCCCTCCCGAAATCACCAGCGCAACACCCACGAAGCCGAGGGCCGCGGCAAGACCCAGCAAGACCGGACGCCGGGGATTGTCGAAGGCGATCACTGCCGCGGCGACCATCAGGGGCCAGGTGTAGGCCACGAGATTGGCTTCGATTACCGGCATCGAGGCGAAGGCGATGTATTGCAGCACCATGGTGCCGACCAGACCGATGAATCCGACCGCGAGAGGAGCGAGTGCCGCCCTCGGCGCCATTGGCGGCGCGTCCTCACGTTTCATGAACCGGATCAAGGCGAAGAGCAGTGCAGCTCCCGCAAATTGCAGGAACTGCACTTGCGATACCGGATGGGTTGCCAGCAGGAATTTGCCGACCAAAGCATTGGTCGACCACAAAGCCACCGCGCCGGCAGCAAAGACCAGCGCGGATATCGAACCTGATCCGTGCCGAAACAGTCGCCCTGGGGCTCTATCCCTGTGTTGGACCATGATCTTGTCCGAAGACCGGCTGCCACTTTTCGGGATCATGGTTGACTACCATGATTCCCTGGCTCCGCCCGAAACCTGTGCTTCGGCGGAGGCGGCGGGCGTCGGATGCTCCGCCTCGAACCGGCGATAGGCCGGCAACTGGTTGGCCCAGACATCTTCGGCCAATTCGTTGACCCACTCGCGGTCGTGGTCATTGTCGGCGGCAAGATAGAACATGCGGTTGTCGTCGACATAGGGCTTGGCCACCGAACGCTGGTTGAGCACCAGGGTGACGCGCTCGCCATAGTGGATCGGCGCCGTGCGATGCAGGACGCCAAGGAACTGCCCGAGTGTCGCGTAGTTCATCTTGTGATCGATGCGCATGATGCGGTTGCGCGGGATCTCGCGGCCGGATTCGAGGATGGCGCGGCCCGTCTCGGAATCGTCGCAATAGATTTCGAGATGGCCGCCGACCAGCGGGTTGCTGATCGACAAAGGAATGAGTTCGGTGACCGGAACGCCGTCGCAATGCCACTCGACGGCGCCGTCCCTGGGATTCATGAAGGTGACGGTCGACCCGACGATCGACAGCGGATAGGGCTCCAGCTTCGTGCCCATCATGTCGGACAGCCGCTCCAGGCGTAGCTTGTCGTGCAGCAATTCCTTGATTTCAGGAATGAAACGGTCGGCGCCGGTGATGAAGGTCAGGTCGAGGTGCTTGTGCACGGCATGACTGTCCTTGAGCTTCAGGGCGGCCTCCTCGATTGCGGCGAGCAGTGCCGGGTCATAGCCATGCAGATACTGTGCAACGCCGAAACTCGACACTTTCCAGGCGGTTTCGTGGCCGATGATGGCCTCACGGCTCATCGCATAGCGCAGTTCGGGTATGGTATGTGCGTTCATTGTACTTCTCCAAGTGGGGGGCAAACACTTGATTAACAGTCGATTAAATTAGCCCCCCCTGTAAAATTAGGAATGCTGGTGCTAGTGTAAGCCCAGCTTAAGGTCGAAGCCCGTGCGTCTGCTCAGTCAGGTCAATCTCAATTCGCTGAAAATCGTGGAGAGTGCTGCGCGCCACGGGAATTTCACGCGGGCCGGCGAGGAGCAGTTCATCACCGCTTCGGCTGTCAGCCAGCGCGTCAAGAGCTTGGAGGATCAGCTGCGCTTCAAGATTTTCCAGCGCGGTGGCAATGCGGTGTCGTTGACGCCGGAAGGCGAGACCTATGTCTCGCGTGTTCGCGAGGCGTTGGAGCGGATCGTCGCCGCCAGCATGGAAGCGACCGGACAATCGCAGGAACATGTGCTGAAAATATCAGTGCTGCCGACTTTCGCCGCGCGCTGGCTGTTTCCGCGCCTGCCGGAGTTCCAGCGGCGACATCCCGATATCGTGATGCGGGTTTCGACCTCCTACGCGACACATGAGTTCACGGCCTCCGATTTCGATCTCGAAATCCGCTATGGAGACGGCCATTTCACCGGACTGCTGTCCGATCTGCTGTTTCGGGAAGACCTGACCCCGGTGTGCAGCCGCAAACTGTTCCATGAGGTTCTCGGCAACAAGCCGGTGTCAAAGGTGACGCCAGACGACCTCAGGCACTTCACGCTTCTGCATTCCGACACCTGCACCCAGAACTGGCAGTCCTGGCTTGGCTTCGCCGGCGCCAGCTTCGTGCTCAGCGAGACCAAAAGCATCTATTTCGACTCGTGCATGATGTCCTATGAGGCAGCCAACGCCGGAATGGGCTTTGCCGTGGCCAACCGTGCCTATATGGCCAGCGACATCCGCGCCGAAAGGCTGGTCGCCCCCTTTGCCGTCCACCATCCGAATACCGCAGGCTGGTATTTCGTCTCCCCCCACAAGCACTTTGCCACACGCAAGGTGCTGCTGTTCAAACAGTGGGTCATGGCGGAAGCGGCTTTGACGCAACGCCAATTGGATAGTGAAATCCGCGATCTGGCTAGCGAAGCTGTCTGAAATTCGTATCAGCGCCCAATTGTACCCCGATGACCGCCGGTCAGAAAATTGAGGACCTTCGGTTAATGGACGTCCAATCCATGCAACCCGCCCTGGCCGGGAAGATTGTTGAACTCAAGCCGCTTCAGCCGGGGCATTCGCAGGGCCTTCTGTGCGCAGCCGCGGACGGCGAGCTGTGGAACCTCACGGCCACCGTCGTTCCCGGGCCAGCCACGATCGATGACTATGTAGCCAGCGCCCTGGCTGGACGACGGGCTGGGACCGTCATGCCTTATACAATCGTCCTGCGCGGCACGGGAGCGATCTGCGGGAGTACGCGGTTCTGGAAGATCGATCGCATGAACAGAAAATTGGAGATTGGGCACACGTGGCTCAGCGCTTCGGTTCAGCGATCAGGGGTCAATACCGAGGCAAAGTACCTTCTGCTGGCCCATGCCTTCGAGGTCATGGCGTGTGTGCGGGTGCAATTCACCACCGATGAACTCAATGACGCATCGAGAGCGGCCATTCTACGGATAGGGGCGAAGCAGGAAGGGATCGTTCGCAACGAGCGGATCATGCCGGACGGCAGGAAACGCAATTCGGTACGGTTCAGCATCATCGATTCCGAATGGCCTGACGTGAAGGCCATGCTTCTGCGGAAGATGCGGCGGTAGTCGGCGCAGGCAGCTCGCCCGGATCAGGCGAAAGCCCTGCCCTCTTCGGTACGCTGGAAATGCGCCAGATCGAGCGGCACGGAAGGACGGCCGAGGACCGTCAGGATCATATGCGCCTGACCGCGATGATGGGTGTGGTGGTTGAAGACATGCGCCAGCGCGGGCGCAAGACGCTGCGAGACGGTGCGCATGTCGGACAGGGTCATATAGGTAAAGCGGCCCGACAGCGCCTTGTCGCTCAGGCCGGAGAGCCAGTCGATGATCCGCCGATCCTCCGCCTCGCGCGCCGTCCTCAACTTGAGCAAGGCCCGGTGCAGTATGGCATCCAGCGCCGTCGGCGCGTCGCCCTCGCCGGTGAAGCGCTTCATCCAGATGCGATCGGCGGCAAGCAGATGGTTGAGGGTGCCCATCAGCGAGCCGAAGAAGGCGCCGACGTCGCGATTGAACTCTTCTTCGTCAAGGTCCGCGGCGGCATCATAGATGCGGCCATTGGCCCATTGATTATACGCCGCAAACATCATGAAATGCTGTTTCATCGTTTCTCCCGCCGCCCCGTTTCGGGGTGTCGCGAGCGATACCTAGACCGCAAAGAGACCCGCGCCAATGACCATTCTGCTTTATGAGCTCGTCGGGCGTGACGAGAGCCGTCCATTCAGTCCGCATTGCTGGAAGGCGACGATGGCGCTGGCGCACAAGGGGCTCGATATCTCGACCGCGCCGACACGTTTTCTCGAGGTGCCCACCATCGAGGACGGCGCTTCGAAAACCGTTCCGGTGATCCGCGACGGCGAAAAGGTCGTCATCGATTCCTTCGCCATCGCGCTCTATCTCGAGGAAGCCTATCCGGATAGGCCGACCCTGTTTGGCGGCGACGGCGGCAAGGCGATGGCGCGCTTCATCGAGCGCTGGTCGCAATTGACCATCCATCCCTACGTCACCACCGCGGCGCTCGTCGACCTCCATGCCATGCAGGACGAAGAGAACGCCGTGTACTTCCGGCAGAGCCGGGAGAAGCGCTTCGGCAGGCAGCTGGAAGATGTCGTCGCGGGACGCGACGCCGGCCTGGCGGCGTTTCGGGCTTCGCTCGAACCGCTGCGCTCGATGCTGGGCTACCAGCCTTTCATCGGCGGCGCGTCGCCGCTGTTCGCGGATTACATCGTCTTCGGCGCGCTGCAATGGGCGCGCATCGCCACGTCCTACCAGCTGCTTGAAGACAGCGATCTCGTGGCGCAATGGTTCGCGCGTTGCCTCGACCTGCATGGCGGGCTGGGACGAAAGGTTGCGGCAGCCGCCTGACGGCCGCAAGCGCTTGCCCTGCCCGCGAGGGCAGGTGGACGCGCCGTCTATTCGTGGCGAAAATCAGCTGCGGGATAGCGGGCCTACTTGGCCGCCTTCTTTGGCTTGCTCGTCGTCGGCTTGCTGGCTTTCACGGCGGTTTTTTCTTCCTTGGGAGCGGCTTTGGCCTTGCTGGCGGCGGGTGCCTTCTTGGCTGCCGGCGGCTTGCCCGCATCCTCCCGATCGATGTCGGCGGCCGCCTGGTGCCAATGGCGTTCGTGGTGACCGGCCGGTTGCC
>NZ_PNOT02000076.1 GCF_002879535.1 Mesorhizobium intechi | reverse complement strand
GGTGAATTCAGTTGGCCTAGATGGACGCGGTGCCATTTTCTCGCACATTGCGAGCCTTTGCCGCAATGCGCGATCTATTATAAGTTATTGATCTGCTGTGAGAATCTACGAGATGCGAAGCGCATTTTCTGGCTGATACCGGTTCGCGCCTTGTCCTTCAAACGTCTGCACCTGGGCCGCCAGGTGTGCACCCAGGTGCGATCGATGACTTGCTGGTCCTTGAGCAGCCAGGGTTCCTCATTCGCCCATGGTCTGCAACACATCCTGCTTGACGATCTCGATGCTGCGCAGGTTGAGCAGGCGGATCACGCCCTTGTCCTTCAGGCGGGTGAAGACCCGCGACACGGTCTCGATGGTCAGGCCGAGATAGTCGCCGATGTCCATACGCGACATTGGCAACTCCACCTGCCGCAATCCCCCCTGCCGCTCTGCCATGTCGACCAGGAAAGCGGCGACGCGTTCGATAGCGTTCTGGCGGCCGAGGACGAGGAGGTGCTCCTGCGCCCTCGTCAGGCCCTTGAGCGCCAGGGGAAGCAACTGATGAGACATGTCGGCCCCAGCGCTGAAGCGGAAGGCGAGTACCCCGGTGGCATTGATCGCTTCGGCGAAGAAATGATGCGTCGTGTCGGCTTCGAAGCCGAACGTCTCTCCGGCGAGGTGGAAGGCGCTAATCTGCCGGCGGCCGTCTGCGAGCAGGCGGTAGATGCGCACGGCGCCGAATTTGACCTGGTAGAAAGCGCCGGCCTTCTCGCCTTGAGCATAAATCTCCGAACCGGCGGGAAAGAAGCTGACCTGCTGTTGCGTGTCCGAGTCGAAGGCCACTGGCAGGCTTGGCTGAGCGGAATGCGACGGCAATGAAATCCTGGAGGCGGTGTAAGCGTGCATGGCTGTTGTCCCGGTTGTTCCGTGACACAGCAATCGCGCGAATCTGCGGACGCCGAAATTCGGTTATGTCCCTACGGAAAACTACCTAGGCGAGGCGTGGACGCCACCGGCGTCATTGACAAAGGCCGATGCATGCTTCGAACGTGGACAGTCCATTGCGCAGCAAGTCATTTCGGCGAGCCTCGCTGCCTGTGTCTAATGCTGCAGCGTCGCGATGTAACCCGCCAGGTTGTGGATGCGTTCCGTGGTCACCACCTCGCCGCCGCTGGGGCCGTAGGTTTTGGCATCGTCCTCGAGGAATTGACGACCCCAGACGGGCATCTCGCGGTTGCCATGGCTTGTAATGGCATAGCGACCGTCGATCGTTGCAAAGACCCTCGAATAGGGAAAAGTCCCGCCATTGTGTTGAGAAAGATGCGTCAGGTCGGCCGGTCGTTTGGCCAGCAGGTCGCGCAAGGGGCCGTCGCCCTTGCCTCCTATGCCATGACAAACGGCACAGGAATTCAGATATTCTGCTTGACCGTAGCTCATTTCCTGGGCTGCGGCTGTATTCAAGGTCAAGCCCGCGCATGCCGCCATCGTCAAGAGTTTCATATACGCTCCAATCAGCTGCCGTTAGCATGGGCTACCTGTGTTGCCATTCTGGCCTGCGGAGCGATGTTCGCATTGAGCCGGATCAAATCGTCCTGGCGGGACCAAGCCAGGTGGCGGCTGGGTCGGAATCAAAAATGGTTTCTCGCACCTCCCTCCGGCAGCGGTCGTCCTTCTGTCGATGCATCTGATTGAGTGCGGTGGGACTCGACAGCGAGGTGATCCATGCAGTGCATGAAATTGGTGACTACGGATTCCCCTGGCGCGGATGCAATCTTGTAGGTCCGCATTTCGGCGTTTGAGTCTGGGCGTGCAAAATGCACTTCATAGACCCCGGCAATCACGGCCCTGATGAAAGCCGTGGCGACAAGAGGGTCCTGTGTGGTCGCCATGACGGTACCGTCGTCATAGCTTTCGTAATCCAAATGGCCGAGCGAATTGAATGTGCGCGAGCTGAACGCAGCGGCTGAAATCCGTACTATTTGATATGTGCCTGATGCGGTGAGGTCGGCCGCACCCATCAGAAAGCCGGCCAGAACCGTTCCGTCGAATTTGTTGTAACCGGCAATCGTAATGAACTTGACGGCTTCCCGCGATGGCGGGTTGCTGGCGTCGAGGACGATCTCGCATACCCTTGCTTCTTCGCTCTCGTCGGCCCAATTGCTGTATGCCACCCCCGTCGGAAAGATCGTGGACCCGGAGCCCTGGCTGGCGCCGAGCAGAGCTAGCGCGGTCAAATGGCGAAGTGCGACGAACATGCGTTCAGTTCCTTCGCAATATCGGGCTCAGGCATCGCACGGTCAGGATGCAATGGAGGCTATCTGGACATCGTTCCAGGACCGAAGCCCGAGCGCCCCATGCCCATGCCCATCATCGGCAGGACGATATCGTCGGCGGCCCGCCTCTGCTCATCGCTCAGCTTTGCGTATAGTTTCTCGACGGCTGCCCTCACGGTCTTCACCTGTTCCAGACGCGCTTCGAGATGGCTCTGTTGGTAGGCCAGTCGCTCGGGCAGGGGTTTCTTCAGGAACTCGCCGTCCTGGAATTCCTTGAGCATGTCTTGCATCAACGCATTGTGAGACTCGGCCGTGCTGCGGATGACTCCGGCAAGTTCATCCCAGGATGGCATCTGCTCATCGGTGATCTTCAGTTCCGTCTTAAGGAAGGCGAGGCGTCCGTCGACCCGATCGAGCATCTGGTCTGAATCATAGCCACCCATGGGGCCGCCCATGCCCCATTGACCCATCATCATGCGGCCCATGCCCCAGTGAGGCCACCACCCGGAATCGTTGTCTTCAGCCCCGGCCATAACGGGCATCGCGACAAGGCTCAGCATCAGGCCGGCGGCAACACTACTGCGCAAGCTGAACATCCGTCGTCTCCTTCACAGCGAATTCCTAGTGTCAAAGAAATCACACGGCGGCGCTGAAGCCCTTGACCTGCATCAATGGGCGCCGTCGATCCGGCCATAGCCGTAGGTGGGAATTGTTCGGGAGAGCTTTAGTAAGAGTGGCTTGACGGAATCCCGCGCCATCTGAAGCACGCCTTTATGGGACGGAAGCATCGGCTGGATTAGACGCGGGCAATTTGGCCGTGATATGTGGGTCCACGTACGAACAGGGAAGCGGCTGCGGCTGCTTGTGATGAATGGATAAGCGGATCGCCCGCCTGAATATCGAGTATTTTCGACAGCGCCTGGCCGAAGAGCAAGATCACCTCAAGCGGAAGGCCTTGCTCGAACTGCTCGAGAAAGAAGAGCAAAAACTCAGAAAAGCCGAAGAAGCCGATAACGGAACAAACAGACAGAACAACAAATAACGAAACACGGCAATTCCGCTAAACATCCGTGTTGTCAGGTTCCCATATTCTCCAATGGGTGGGTGAGATATGCAGCCGTTCCTTCGTGGCCGACTTGGTCCAGCCTGTCAGTATACGCCTGCAGGGAAAAACGAGGGCATGAACGCCATCCCGGTCTAAGACGGCCAATTTCAGATCCTGATCAAAAGGGGCAGTCGATATTGGTTGCCACATGGGTTGATTTTTGGAAGGAACGGCGAAGGCGTCCTTGACGCAGGTCAAATCCAATGACCGGACATCTTGCTTGCCGGACACGTGAATGCCTTCCAAATGGCGATCAGTAGTCGCGCCTCCCATAGTTGGGCTGCCACGTTCCGCAAGGTCCGCCATTTCATCATTCCCTGCTACGCAGGCTTGGCACATTGATTGTCGCTCCCTGCTTTGGCGTTGAGAGGCGCGGAGGTGGGGTTGGGTTCACCAAGATCGAAACGACGATCTGCCTCTGATGACATCAATGGCGCATTGTCTGTCCTTGCGAAATTCGGTTTGTTCCTTAAGAGATTTCACCTAGACTAGCCTTGCCGCAGCGGACCTGCATTGGCGTAGGTGGCTTCAAGCGGCCCGCACTTGGGTGTAGAGTGTTGGGCGATTGAGGAATGTCATGGACCGCTTTATTGCGCGTGCCAACATCGCCCATTTTCAGGATCTTCTCGGGCGCGAGACAGATCCCCAACAAAAGCGTGTCATCGAAAACCTGCTGGCGTTGGAGCAGAAGAAGCTTGAGAGAGCCGAAAGCCAAGCTCGCGATCAGTCAGGTGCGGCCGACAAACCGGGTAGTGCTGGACGAAAATCGCGTTGATAGGGTGCGGCACAGCGGCCCCGGGTCGAAATAGCTTCGGTGCCCCGACCAGGTACCCAACCAAACGCAGCTTGGCATATCGTTAGAGAAAGTCTCAGCACGCCGGTAAGGCGCGCTGAGACGAGTGGGTAGCCACGCCTGTTACGCAGCCTTGACCGTGATCTTCTTCTCGGCCTTCTGGGCTTCGCTGGTCTTGGGCAGCTTCACGGTCAGCACGCCCTTGGTGAAGCTTGCATCGATCTTGTCGGTGTCGACGCCTTCAGGCAGCTGGAAGGAACGCTGGAAGGAGCCGTAGCGGCGCTCGGACAGATGGTAGTCCTTGTCCTTCTCTTCCTTTTCTTCCTGCTTCTCGCCCTTAATCGTCAGCGTGCGGTTGGAGAGCTTGATCTCGACATTCTTCTCGTCGATGCCGGGCAGTTCGGCCGTGATTTCATACTGCTTTTCCTTCTCGACGAGGTCCATCGCCGGCGCCACCGGCCAATCCGTGGCGCGCAGCGACGGCAATTCACGACCGAACAGAGACCGGGTCGAGGGCAGCCGGAAATCGAACGCGTGGAAGTCGTCGAACAGTCGGTCGATTTCGCGACGCAAGCTTTCGAACGGTGCCGTCCAGTTGTCGGACCGGGCAGGGGCAGTGCTTTTCTCTGTCTTGACGGGGAGTTTGGTGGCAGCTTCGGCCATGGTTCTTCTCCTTTGGTGAGTTGATCGGCAGGTATCGCCGCCTCCACTCTTCCACCTTTACGTCTCCCAAGAGGCGCCAGAGCTGGAGGTCGGCGAATCCGCTCGCCCGGTGTCATCGCCGAACTGGTCCATCGTTGCGCGAACCCGCGGTCTTGCCGCGATCTATCGCGTCCGCGTCGCCGCGTCCGGCTCAGCCTGACGAGGACTGCATCAAAGCAGTTGCACAAGGGAGGCTCATTGATTGGGATCAATGGCGAGGGAAAAAAGTCGTCAGCCGGAACTCGAGTTGAGAGGCGCGACCACCAAAAGATAGCGCGATGACCGGAAACACCGTCCCCCCGGCACAGCAGTCCGATGGTCAAAGGTGTTGTCGCTCAAGTTCGGCGCATGAATAGCCGAGTGCCGGCAATCCCTCGGCGAGATGGTCCGCGAGCAACGGCGTCCCACAGAGATAGTCGGCCACATGCTCGTTGTGAGCGTAGGTTGCCTGCTTTCGGACACTTCGCCATTCATCGGCCGAATGATCGTCGCGGCCCAGCCACATCAGGGCGACCAGGTCGATCTGTGCGTCGAACGAAAGCTCGGAAATCAGCGACTGCAGCTCCTCAAGAACTGGGTCGTCGGCATGATCCTCCAGGATCGCGGCGGACCGATCGTCGGACGGATTGGACGCGGGGTTGGGTTCTGTGACCGGATCCTTGGCATCGAATTCACGCGCCTTCATGATGATGAAGCACACGGTTTCGAGGGGAACTTCAAGTTCCGTTTCCCCATTGCCAACTCCCTTCGCGGCTCTTCTCATCATACCGTTTCCTTCAGTTGCTGTTCATTTTCGCGTCCGCGCACGACGCGTTTGCCGATCATCAGCCCACGTGTCTCGGTGACGACCGTGCAGCGCCCTTCCGGCTGGCCTTCGGCCTGGAAATAGATCACGACCCAATCGCGCGTCTTCGCCAGTTCGTGCGCCAGCCTGGTGTTCGAGAAGAACGCTGTGAAATGCCAATTGTCATGGCGCGCATGCAGCACCGGCAGCCACGCCTCGCCTTTCGGGTTGAAGCGCTTCGGTGCAATCTTGCGGAGCGCGCCGGCCGCAGCCTTTTCGCGATACATGTGATCGACTTCGAGCAGCATCGACACTGGCGGCAGGGGGTAGGGCTGATGTGCCCTTCTTGTGCGAACCCTGCCGAGCCGCTCGGCGAGTGCTGCCGCCAGCATCTCCTTGCGCCTGTGGCCGATACCCTTGATATGAAGTGCGCCGCCATGAAGCGCGTTCTCCAGGTCTTCGAGGGTCTCGAGC
>NZ_PNOT02000353.1 GCF_002879535.1 Mesorhizobium intechi | reverse complement strand
CATCGACGCCATACTGTCGACGACCATGCGGCTGATCGGCGAGAAGGGCATCGACGCCGTCACCATGAAGGAAGTCGGTGCGTTGGCGGGCGGACCAATCGCCACCGTTTATCACTACTTTCCCAGCAAGTCGGCGATCCTGGCGATGCTCTATGAGCGGTTTTCGGAGGTGAGCCGCGCGCGATTGACTGATATCCTCGCCGACGTCCGCGAAGCCAAGGACGTCATAGCCGCTGCCGACCGGTTGCTTGACGACTATCTCGGTCGCGTCGCCGGCGATCCGGCCATCCAGGACCTGCAGAACGCCATCCAGGCCGACAAGGCGCTCAAGAATCTCGACATCGCCGAAACCCGGCATCAGGCCAGGATGTTCTGCGACCATGTCACCGCCTTGATCGAGCCGGGCAAGCATGAGCAGTTCGAACGCATGGTTCTGTTGATCTTTCAGCTCGCCGGTGGCGTGGTGCGCCTGGCGCTCGCGGAGGGCGAGGCGCAAAGCCGCCAAACCATCGAGGATTACCGGTCCATCATCCACACGCAGTTGCGGCTGTTTCTCTAAGACCCGATGCGTGGAAAAAAATACCGCTTTTCGAGGCCGCCCCGCGCCTTGACTCTCGCAGGTCGGCGGCCTATTTCAGCGCCACGTTAGCACTCGCTCTTGATGAGTGCTAACTATATGTCCGGCGGCGCCGGACGGAGGAACTGTTTCTCACCGTTCTCATTCGAGGAAGAAAAAATGGCAAAGTCGAAGTTCCGCCCGCTTCATGACCGCGTGGTCGTTCGCCGGGTCGAATCCGAATCCAAGACCGCCGGCGGGATCATCATCCCGGATACGGCGAAGGAAAAGCCGCAGGAAGGCGAAATCATCGCCGTCGGCTCTGGCGCGCGCGACGAAGCTGGCAAGCTGGTGCCCCTGGACGTCAAGGCTGGCGACCGCATCCTGTTCGGCAAGTGGTCGGGCACCGAAGTCAAGCTCAATGGCGAAGACCTTCTGATCATGAAGGAATCCGACATTATGGGCATCATCGGCTGATCATCGGCCTACCATCAACTGAATCTTGAATCTTCGGGCTCGATCCGAGCCCCTGCCAGGAGTTAAACATGGCTGCCAAAGACGTAAAATTCTCCCGCGATGCCCGTGAGCGCATGCTGCGCGGCGTCAACATCCTCGCCGACGCGGTCAAGGTCACGCTCGGCCCCAAGGGCCGCAACGTCGTCATCGACAAGTCGTTCGGCGCTCCGCGCATCACCAAGGACGGCGTCACCGTCGCCAAGGAAATCGAGCTTGAGGACAAGTTCGAGAACATGGGCGCGCAGATGGTCCGCGAAGTTGCTTCGAAGACCAACGACATCGCCGGCGACGGCACCACGACCGCGACCGTTCTGGCGCAGTCGATCGTCCAGGAAGGCCACAAGTCGGTTGCCGCCGGCATGAACCCGATGGACCTGAAGCGCGGCATTGATCTGGCCGTCACCGAGGTCGTCGCGGCTCTCGGCAAGGCTGCCAAGAAGATCAAGACCTCCGAGGAAGTCGCCCAGGTCGGCACCATCTCGGCCAACGGCGACGAGTCGGTCGGCAAGATGATCGCGGAAGCGATGCAGAAGGTCGGCAACGAAGGCGTCATCACCGTCGAGGAAGCCAAAACCGCCGAGACCGAACTCGAAGTCGTCGAAGGCATGCAGTTCGACCGCGGCTATCTCTCGCCCTACTTCGTCACCAACGCCGACAAGATGGTTGCCGATCTCGAGGATGCCTACATTCTGCTCCACGAGAAGAAGCTCTCCAACCTGCAGGCAATGCTGCCGGTTCTCGAAGCCGTCGTGCAGACCTCCAAGCCGCTGCTGATCATCTCGGAAGACGTCGAAGGCGAGGCCCTGGCCACGCTGGTCGTCAACAAGCTGCGTGGCGGCCTGAAGATCGCCGCCGTCAAGGCTCCGGGCTTCGGTGATC
Source organism: Mesorhizobium intechi (assembly GCF_002879535.1). Lineage (GTDB taxonomy): Bacteria > Pseudomonadota > Alphaproteobacteria > Rhizobiales > Rhizobiaceae > Mesorhizobium > Mesorhizobium intechi. The sequence continues at coordinate 9,161 of NZ_PNOT02000353.1, read as the reverse complement.
GCCGCAAGGCCATGCTGGAAGACATCGCCATCCTCACCGGCGGCCAAGTCATCTCGGAAGACCTCGGCATCAAGCTCGAGAATGTCGGCCTCAACATGCTCGGCCGCGCCAAGAAGGTGTCGATCTCCAAGGAGAACACCACCATCGTCGACGGCGCCGGCAAGAAGGCCGAGATCCAGGGTCGCGTTGCCCAGATCAAGCAGCAGATCGAAGAGACCACTTCGGACTACGACAAGGAGAAGCTGCAGGAGCGTCTCGCCAAGCTGGCGGGCGGCGTTGCGGTGATCCGCGTCGGCGGTGCGACGGAAGTCGAAGTCAAGGAAAAGAAGGACCGCGTTGACGATGCGCTGAACGCAACCCGCGCGGCCGTGGAAGAAGGCATCGTTGCCGGCGGTGGCGTGGCCCTGCTGCGTGCTTCGGCCAACATCAAGGCTGCCGGCGCCAATGCCGACCAGGCCGCTGGCATCAACATCGTGCGTCGCGCGCTGCAGGCTCCGGCCCGCCAGATCGCCTCGAACGCCGGTGCGGAAGCATCGATCGTTGCCGGCAAGATCCTTGAGAACAAGGGGGCGACGTTCGGCTACAACGCCCAGACCGGCGAATATGGCGACATGATCGCCATGGGTATCGTCGATCCGGTCAAGGTTGTGCGCACGGCTCTGCAGGACGCGGCCTCGGTCGCCGGCCTGCTCGTCACCACCGAAGCCATGATCGCGGAGGCTCCGAAGAAGGAGTCGGCTGGCGGCGGCATGCCTGGCGGCATGGGCGGCGGCGGCATGGGCGGCATGGGCGGCATGGACTTCTAATCCAAGCTTCCTGGCTTGTGGATACGAAGGGCGGCAGCGATGCCGCCCTTTTTCATTGTCTTGTCCAATGGCACCCTGTCGCCCCTCGGCTTCCGCGAAGATGGCCGGTATCGGTTCGGCGCCACTCGATCGTGCAACTTCCTTTCTTGACAATTTTCCAGCGAAATCAAAGTTTTAGACCGCTTCCTGGCTAGGCCGCGCAATTTGTCGGACAATATTTTTTAACACATTCGCGTTTACTTAAGAATGGGAGCACGACGAGGTTGCTCCAGCGGGCAGCGTGTCGGGTACCCATCGATGCAATTTTTCCGGCGATTTTTGCGGAACCGGGATGGCAACGTGCTGATCATCTCGGCACTGGTGATGCCGGTCCTGATCGGCATGGCCGCCCTGGTGACCGAATATGGCGCAGCCCTCGTCGAGCGGGCCGACAATCAGCGGGTCGCCGACCTGTCGGCCTATGCGGGCGCCCTCGCCTACAATGCAAACAAGTCCACCTCGCAGATGACTGCCACCGCCGTCGGCGTCGCGGTGCTCAACGGCGTTCCTGCAACCAATGTGCAGGTCAGCCTGGTTGCCTCCCCGAAAACGACCGGCGTCAACGCGGTTTCGGTGTCGATCAACACCTACAGGACGCTGTTCCTGGCACGCGTCCTCAATGATCGCCAGCAATTGCAGATCTATGCCAATTCGGTTGCCGAGCTTGGCGCGCAGCCGCAAACGCCCGGTTGCATGCTTGCGCTCGACGGCACACAGACCGGCCTGACGCTGAGCGGCGGCACTTCGATCTCGGCGCAGAAGTGCACCGTCTCTTCCAACAGCACGGTGACCGTCCCTTGCGGCACCAGCATTTCGGCGATCGGCGTCAACTACAATTCCGCCGCCGCCCCGAGCCAGCCTTGCAGCGGCATCACCGGCCCAGGCGGGGCGACCGCGGTGATCACCAAGCAATCAACCCCCGACCCGCTCGCAGGCAATGCCGCGGTCACCGCCGCCGTGGCCCGCATTGCAACGCTTGCCGCGCTTTCGACGACAATCGCGCCAACAGCCCCAACCACTCCCAACGGCAACAACATCGACTTCGGCTGGAACACGGGCCCCACTCAAGGCCAGGCGAACGCGCTCGGCTGCACGGCCGCTTGGGCATCGTCGTCATCAACCTGGACGCTGGACTGCGGCAGCAAAACCACGGTCAACCTGGGCACCATCACCATTGGCGGCGGCATCAATCTCAACTTTGCCACCAGCGGCGCGGCTACGACGGTTTACAATATCGCCGGCGATCTCACGACCAGTGCCACCACCAATTTCGGCCCAGGCACCTACAACTTCGCCAAGACCCTCACCACGGCCGGAACCACCAATTTCGGCGCCGGCACCTACAATTTCGGCAAGCAGGTGACCGCCTCCGGAACGACGACCTTTGGCGCGGGCACGTTCAACTTCGCCAAGGGCCTGACCACCGGCTACGGCACCACCACCTTCGGCGCCGGGACTTTCAGGATCGGCCGTAGCGACACCGCCTGCAACGGCGCGGGACAGGTCAGCATCTGCAACGCGGCCGCCTTGATCTTTGCCGGACCGAGCACTTTCGAGCTCCCGGGTGGCTACACCAACACCGGTACGCTCACCTTCGGCTCCGGCTCGACCAATTCATACAAGATCGGGCCAGGCAGCAATGGCGACGCGATCACGCTCGGGGGCGGTTCGACAACGATCATGGCCGATGCGACGGGCGCGAGTAGCGTTTTCCAGGTCGTCGGCAATGTAAATGGCGGCGGCGGCGGCAGCTGCTTTGTCGTGCCGGCCGCGGCTCAGCATGACATCGCCGGCAATTTCATCGGCTCGGGCGCCATCCTGCTCGGCGCCGGCGTCTATACGGTGGACGGCTATTTCGCGCTGGGCGGCAATGGCGGCGGCAGCGCCAACTGCAACGGCAGCACGATCAGCGTCAGTGGCGCCAATGTGACGCTTGTCCTATCGGGAAAGGCCAAATCCAGTTCGGGAAGTTGCAACGGCTATGTCTTCTGCGTGGCCGCCGGCTACAGCAACATCATCCTCACCGCGCCCCAGTCGGGAGCGACGGCGAAGCTGGCGGTGATCGGCCCCACCAGCAGTTCCAACACCGGCGGCGCGACCTTCGCCGAAGGCGGCTCCAACGCCCAGATATCAGGCGCATTCTATTTTCCCTACGGCCCGATCATCATGAATGGCGGCTCGAGCGTGCTGGGATCGAACACGGACGCGAGCAAGTGCCTGCAGATGGTCGGCTCACGCATCACGCTGTCGGGCGGCACCACAGCCGCATCGGAATGCATCGCCGCCTCGAGTGCCGGTGGCAGCAGCAAGGTGAGCCTCGTGCAATGAGAAATCAGTCACGCCCCGGCCGCGGCTTGCCGGCCAGCCGGCGTTTCGCGTTCACAGACTTCCTGCGGCGCCAAAAAGCCGGCGTGTCGGCGGTCGAGTTCGCCTTGGTCAGCCCCGTACTGCTGGTCATCCTGGCCGGAACCGTCGACATAGGAGGCTCGTTGAAGGCCAAATTCGAACTGAGCTCGGCGGTTTCGGCCGGTTCAAACTATGCGCTGCTCAATGGCGACAAGGTCAATTCCACCGGCGGCGGCGCGCTGGCCGGCAACATTGCGACGGTGGTCACCAGCGGCCTGAGCGGCAATGGCGGCAGCATTCAGGTCGTGATCAACAACGGTGCGGCACTTGCCTACAATGCCACCACATCCACGGCCACCCAGAGCGGCACGGCCTCCAATGCCGACCTTTGCTACTGCCCAGGCAATGCCGGGACCGTGGCATGGAGCGCTCCGGCGACATGCGGCAGCGTCTGCGGTGCCGGCGGGCTCGCGGGGAAATTCGTGACGGTCACGGCCAGCAAGCCCTATACGCCGCTTTTCGGCGGCTTCGGCATCGTCAGTAACGGCAACATCACGGTCAAGTCGGTGGTGCAGCCGCGATGAGCCGTCGCCGATCCTTCCTGCGCGACAGATCCGGTGCCAACGCCGTCGAATTCGCCTTGCTGTCGGTGCCATTGCTGCTCGTGCTGATGGGCACGTTCGAGTTCGGCCGCATGTACTGGGCCCAGCATGTGCTGAATGAAATCGCCGCGGCAGGGGCGCGTTGCGTCGGCGTACTGCAGAGCGGATGCACGCAGAACGGCGTCTATGACGCCGCCACGGCCACCAGCTATATCAGCGGCAGGGCGGCAACCGATGGCATCTTGCTCGGCAACGCCAACATCACCGTCAGCAACAACACCACCTGCTCGGGCCTGTCCGGCTTTTCGAGCGTCCAAGTTTCCTACAAATTCACGACCGTATTACCGGCCTTCCTGACGTCGCTGGCTAACGGCCCGAACCTCAGCGCCAGCGCTTGCTTCCCGAACCAGGGGGCTTGATTTCAGACACCGGCCTCCGCGCGATGCCGTGCCTCGCCGGCAAGCACCGCGGTTTCGATCAGCGCCGCGACCTCGTCCGCCACCGCCTGAAGAGGGGCGCGGTCCCGGGTGGCGCGGGCGATCACCATCAGCCCTTCCAGCGACGATTCGACCAGCAGCGCAAGGGCGTGGGCGCGGCGTTCGGGCACTCCGGCCCTGACGAAGGCCTCACGCAACAGCCCTATCCATTGCTCGAAGGCTGCCCGGCACAAATCCGCCAGCTCCGGCACGTCGGTCGGTGAGTCCAGCACGACAGGCGCGACCGGACAGCCGAGCGAAAACTGGTTGTCTTCCAGCATGCGCCCCACCGACTGATAGATATGATGGACTGCCACCGCCGGATCCCTTTCGGCGGCCAGCGCTTCGCCCAGTCTCGCCGTCACCCCGGCAACACTGTCACGCGTCACCTCGATCACCAGTTGGTCCTTGCCGCCCGGAAAATGGAAGTAGAGCGAACCGCGCGGCGCGCCGCTGGCGCTCAATATGTCGTTGAGCGAGGTGCCGTGATAGCCGCGCTGCCGGAGCAGCAGCGCTGTCGTCTCGAGTATGCGGGTGCGGGTGTCGTTCGCCATGTCAACCTCTGTCAGCAGAGATCACTATAGGCCTTGCGTCGAATATGACAATCGGTCTACATAATATGTAGATCAGTCTACATATTGGAGCCAACACCATGCGCAGCTATCGTCTTGACGGGTTGGGCGGGACTGTATGCCTGGAGATGCGCGACGAGCCAGAGCCTCAGCCGAAACCGCATGAAATCGTGGTGCGCGTCCGTGCCACCTCGCTCAACCGCCGCGACACGATGATCCTCAACGGCACCTATCCACTGCAGCCGCGCCGGAGCGTCGTTCCATTGAGCGACGGAGCTGGTGATGTTGTCGCCATCGGCGATGCCGTCACCCGCTTCGCCGTCGGTGACCGTGTCACCGGCAGCTACTTCGCCCGCTGGATCGACGGCCGCATAAACGCCAGTCTGATCGACCAGCTGGGTTGCACGCTGGACGGCATGCTGGCGGAATACGCGGTTCTCGACGAACAATGGGCGGCGCGCCTGCCCGATCATCTCGAATGGCATGAGGCGGCGACGCTGACCTGCGCCGGCGTGACCGCCTGGAACGCGGTGACGAGTGCCGGAATTCCAAAGCCAGGCCAATGGGTTCTAGTCATCGGTTCAGGCGGGGTCTCGCTCTTCGCACTGCAGTTCGCCAAGCGGCTCGGCTGCCGCGTCGCGGCCGTCACCTCGCGCGGGGAGAAAGCCGACAGGCTACGGACGCTGGGGGCCGATCTTGTGATATCGACATCGGATATTCCTGAATGGGGCGCGGCCGTCCGCGACCAGACCGGCGGCATCGATCTCGTCGTCGAGACCGGTGGCCCTGCGACCTTCTCGCAGTCGCTGATCGCCAGCACGCTTTACGGACACATCGTGCTGCTTACCCTGCAGGATGCGAAAGGCGGATCGATCCAGATCCCGGCGGCGCTCTACCAGCGCAGCCTCGCCACCATCAGCCGCCTTTTCGTCGGCAACCGGAGCAATCTCGAAGCCATGCTGCGCGCTGTTTCGCAGCACCGCCTGCGGCCCGTCGTCGACAAGGTCTTTGCCTTCACCGAGGCCCGCGATGCCTATCGCTATTTCCAGCAGGGCGACGTCTTCGGGAAGGTGGTCGTCGACTGCGCCTGATCCATCGATGCCTCAAACCAAAGGAGAACGACAATGACAATTCGCGAAGCCTCGGCGAAATGGCAAGGGACGCTGAAAGAGGGTTCGGGCAAGGTGAAGCTCGGCAGCGGCGTCTTCGAAGGCGCCTATTCCTTCCCGTCGCGTTTCGAGAACGGTCCAGGCACCAACCCGGAAGAGCTGATCGCTGCGGCGCATGCCGGCTGCTTCTCTATGGCCCTGAGCGCCATACTGGGCACAGCCCATTATGTACCGACAAGCATCAGCACCGTCGCCAAGGTGCATCTCGGCGCGACCGCCGCGGGACCAACGATCACCCGCATCGAGCTTGAAACGCAAGCCGAGATTCCGGGGCTTGCTCCGGATGAACTCCAGAACCTCGCGGAGAGGGCGAAAGCGACATGCCTCGTTTCGCGCGCGCTGGCCGGCGTGGCCTCCATCACGCTCAAGGCCGAGCTCATCGCAAACACCACCAAGGCACAGTGACATCAGGAGAACGAGATGAAACAGGACAGCATTATCACCCTCAATCCAGACGACCGCTCCGGACAGACAGCCGAGATCATGCGGCGTTTCAACGACGTGTTCCAGTTGCACGACCCGTCCGCACTGCCCGAACTGATTGCCGAACAATGCGTCATCGAAAACACCGTGCCGGCGCCTGATGGCGCGCGTCATTCGGGGCGGCAAGCGTGTGTCCAGCTCTGGTCGGCGATCGCCACCCAGCCAGGCACGCATTTCGACCTAGAGGAGACCTTTGTCGCCGGCGACCGGGCGACCATTCGCTGGCGCTACTGGATGGCCGACGGCAACTCCGTCCGTGGCGTCAATCTCATGCGTGTAGAGGACGGACGCATCGTCGAGGCGATGGGCTATGTGAAGGGATAGCTGGCCGGTCGCCGCTACCGATCAGCCAATGCCAACTTGGCGCCGAGCATGACAAACGCACCGGCGAAGGTTCGGCGCATCCAGGTCAGCACCATCGGCCGCGAGGCGACATGGCGGCGGATCGAAGCGGCGAAGATGCCGTAGCCGACGAAAACCACGAAGGTCAAAAGCATGAAGACGGAGCTGAGCTCCAGCATCTTCGACAGCGCATTGGGCTCGGTGGTGCTGACGAACTGCGGCAGGAAGGCGAAGAAGAAGATCGACAGTTTCGGGTTGAGCACGTTGACGAGGATGCCGGTGGCAATCACCTTGCCGGCCGAGCGCGGCGCGACATTATCCTCGACGCTGAGGCCGCCCTTCTCCTTCAGCGTGTTCCAGGCCATGTAGATGAGATAGGCGACGCCGAGATATTTCAGCGTCTCGAAGGCGACCGCGCTGGTGTGCAGCAGCGCCGCAAGGCCGGTGATGGCGGCGGCCATGTGCGGAATGATGCCGAGCGTGCAGCCGAAGGCGGCGATGATCGAGGCCCGCGCCCCGCGCGAAAGTCCCGCACTCAGCGTGTAGAGAACGCCGGTGCCAGGCGAGGCCACGACGATCAGCGACGTCAACAGAAACTCGATGCTCACGATGATTTCCTCCTCGGCCCTGTCCGGCATGGAAGCTATCGGGTGGCGCCAGTTGAGGCAAGCAACGGCGATCGGCGTTTTCCTTGCGCCGCAAAGCGGGCGATGGAACTACCCTACCGCCAGCCCGTGCGCGGCCCTTGCCATCAGGCACTCCTCGTCGCCAGGCATGCAGGCACGGCAGACATCCGGGCGCATTTCATAGATGCCGCAAGCGGTCGACTTGCCGACTTCGCCGGTCAGGGCCGAACAGCGCACGCCCTCGCAGCGCATGCCGGACAGGTCGAGGGCTACATATTTTTCGGGGATGCGCTCGAGCATGGCGTCATCCTCGGTGGAGAAACGCGGCCACTCGGCCGAATAGGAACAGCACGCGCCGCAGCTCTGGCAGTCGAAGAGCGGCGCGGCGTTGCGTTGTGAGGAAAGGCCTGCGGCTGCGGCCAGGGCGAGCAGCCCCGGCGCGGCAGGATTGCGATCGGCGTCCCTCGGCAAGGCGCTATTTCTTCTTGCCTGTCTTGCGCGCCGGCGCTTCGGCCGGTGACTTGAACAGATCGGTCGCGGGGTCGGCGGCTTCGCTGGCCTTCGCGGCGGCCGGCTTGGCCGGCTTTGCTGCTGGAGCCGGCGCTGCCGGCTGGTCCTTGGCGGAGAATTTAATGGCCATGTCAGTCCTCGTCGGCGAAACGCGATGATGGGGCGCGCGGATTGCGCAAGCGGCCGATCAGCGCCGACACCGCCGTGATGTTCATTTCCTCGGGCGACCAGTTCCTGGCTTCCGCGATGTGATGGGGCGCCAGTTCGCGATGCGTGCTGCCGCTATAGGCGGCATCCTGATAGGTGACCCGCTCGAGGGTCTTCTTGTCCTCGCGAACGTATTCGATCAGGTAGTTCGGGGCTTCGGCGCGGCCGCGCACACCGACGCGCACCTGGGCATCGCCATGGGCGCGCTTGCAGCGTTCGAGCTTTTCCAGCACGCGCCGGACATATTCGACGGGCTTGTCCAGGGTTTCGACCATGTCGGCGATGGTCGCATCGGCCGCGATCGGCGTTGGCGGTACGCGCTTGGTGGCCATCAGCGTTTTCCGGCTCTTTTCGGCTGCGCCGCGGTTGCAGCAGCGGCCGCCAATTCTTCGGCTTCCTTTTCCAGGCGCAGTTCGCGCAAGCGGGCGGTCTTGGCTTCCCGCGCCGCGCTGACGGCGTCGCGCTCGGATAGGATGCGATTGAGCGACATCGACTGGGTTTGCGTCTTGCTGAACAGCGACACCGCCGGATCGGCGGCGGTCTTCGAATGGTCGGTCAAAATCTTTCTCCTGTCAGGAGCCTGGTGCCGGTAGCGCGAGACCGGGCCGTCGGTCGGGATCACGCACAAAGCAACACGGCATCGGGGCAATACGGCGGCGGATTCAAATTGCCAAGCCGTCCCTTAGCACGTTAAGCCCGATGCGCAGCGCATTTTCGGCGGCAGCAAGCGTAAAATGAAAAAGGCCAGGCACCGCCTGACCTTCCCTGGGGAGTATCGCGCATCCCTGTGCATCCTTCAGGATGTCAAAGGATGCGCAGGACACGCTCCTCTCATGCGCATGATGTTCCTTGGAAACTCAGGTCTTCAAGGCACGCGCCAGAATTCGCCCCTCACCGGTGCCAGTACATCCGTGGTCACCGGGAGGGCTGAATTCGTTCTTCAGGCCGCCTTCAACTGATCGGCGGACATCTTGCCCGACTTG
>NZ_PNOT02000289.1 GCF_002879535.1 Mesorhizobium intechi | reverse complement strand
AACCCCTGTTCCCGCCGTGAGAGGGCGGTGTCCTGACCGCTAGACGATGGGCGCGCTCAAGAACCGGCGATATAGGCTGACGGCTGGGAAAAAGCAACTGGGGGTTTGGCCAGCTTTGCCACATCGAAGAAAAGCTGGCCGCGAGCCTAGCGTTTCGGCTCGATCAGGTCCCAGAGATTGCCGTGCAGATCGGCGAAAACCGCGACCGCGCCATAGGGTTCGAAACGCGGCGCCTCACGGAATTCGACACCCTTTTCCAGCATCGCCGAATGGTCGCGGGCAAAGTCGTCGGTTTCGAGGAACAGGAAGACCCGGCCGCCTGTCTGGTTGCCGATGCTTTTCCTTTGTGCCTCGTCGGACGCCTCCGCCAGCAGCAGCCTGGCGCCCTGCCCGTTGGCCGGCGCGACCGTGACCCAGCGCTTGCCGCCGCCGAGATCGACATCCTCGAGGAGCAGGAACCCCAACCGCCCGACATACCAGGCGATCGCCTCGTCATAATTGGCGACGACCAGCGCCACGGTCGCGACACGACGATGTCCGGCGAAGCCTGTCATGCCTGGGGCCTGTTCAATTCTGCGGCAAACTTGTTTGTTGCATTGCTGCCGGTCATTTGTTGCGAATTGCGAACTGCCCGATCAAGCGGCGCTCGGCGATATCATAAACGAAGATCGCACGGCCGCCGTCGGCAAGTTCGGCGTCGATCGAGACGCGATTGCCGGACAGCGACTGGCTGACCACTTTCGCCCCGACCGGCAGCACGATGTCGCCGCTGAGCGGCTCGCCGGCCGGTACCTGGATGTCACCGGCCAGCGGCGGGTTTGCCGGCGGTGCCTTGCGGGCTTTGTAGACAATCGCCGCGATCACCACCATAAGAGCCAGCAACAGCAGGCCGAGATTGATGGCCATGAAGCGGACGAGCTTGCCACGCATCTTTTCGACCTCGGGGTCGAGCGGCTTTTCCTGATCTTCTTCGGCATCGGGCCGGGCCATGGCAAATATTCCGGAACGGTTTTAGATGAGCGCTCATAACGAAGAGGCCCCCGAATTGATAGAGGATCGATTCATCGCGGCCGAGCCGACAGTGCTGGTGGTTGGCGCGGACGCGGCCGGCCAGCGCCTCGACCAGTGGTTGGCGGCCAGCCTCGGCCCTGACATGTCGCGTAGCCGTGTGCAGATGCTGATCAGGCAAGGTGCCGTCAGCGTCAACGGCAAGCCGGCCGACGAGACCAAGCGCAAGATGATCGCGGGCGAAAGTGTGTCGGTCGCCATGCCGGAACCGGAACCGGCCGCGCCGCAGGGCGAGGCCATCGCGCTCGACGTGCTCTATGAGGACGACGCGCTGATCGTCATCAACAAGCCGGCTGGACTGGTCGTGCACCCCGGCGCCGGCAACTGGACGGGCACGCTGGTCAACGCGTTGATCCATCATTGCGGCGACAGCCTGTCGGGCATTGGCGGGGTACGCCGGCCGGGCATCGTCCACCGCCTCGACAAGGAGACCAGCGGCGTCATGGTGGTGGCCAAGACGGACCGCGCCCATAAGGCGCTGTCGGAGGCCTTCGCCGATCACGGCCGGACCGGCGATCTCGAACGCGCCTATCTGGCGCTGGTCTGGGGCATACCGCACAGGCCGACCGGCACGGTCGACGCGCCGCTTGGCCGCGCCGCCGACCGGGTGCGCCGCGCCGTGGTTCCGGAAGGTCGCGACGATGCCCGCCATGCCGTCACCCACTTTGCGGTTCAGGAGCGTTTTGGCGAAGAACAGCAGGAATTCGCCACCGCCAGCCTGGTCGAATGCCGGCTGGAAACCGGCCGAACCCACCAAATCCGTGTCCATATGGCCCATATCGGCCATCCGGTCATCGGCGACCCCGACTACGGCCAGGCCTTCCGTACCAAGGCCAACCGGCTGCCGGAACCCCTGAAAAGTCAGGTCAAGGCATTTTCCCGGCAGGCTTTGCATGCCTGGCTTCTTGCATTTCGCCATCCCGATACCCATTTGACGATGAGGTTCGAGGCGCCGATACCGAGGGACATGGAGGAACTCGTCGGCGGCCTACGCAATCTTTGACCTGCCATCAACAAGCTCGAAACCAGCCATCAAAAAACCTGACTGGCATTGTTCACTTCAGCGTGACACACTGTTTCGTGTTGAACAAATGTCTGTCTTTTCTGGTTTTGTTCCTGTATAAGATCTTATGTCGCGAGCGAGCCTTTCGGTGTTCGCGTCACATGCCCGCCGCGTTTCGGGGGCATCACTCCAATAGAGAGGGGGCGCTATCATGGCCCAGTCACTACCCAGTATTGTTTCCGGCGAAGGCGGCCTCAGCCGCTACCTGGAAGAAATCCGCCGCTTTCCCATGCTTCAGCCGCAGGAAGAGTACATGCTCGCCAAGCGTTATGCCGAGCATGAAGACACCTCCGCCGCGCACAAGCTCGTCACCAGCCATTTGCGGCTCGTCGCCAAGATCGCCATGGGCTATCGCGGCTACGGCCTGCCGATCGGCGAGGTGATCTCGGAAGGCAATGTCGGCCTCATGCAGGCCGTCAAGAAATTCGAACCCGAGCGCGGTTTCCGCCTCGCGACCTACGCCATGTGGTGGATCAAGGCCTCGATCCAGGAGTACATCCTGCGCTCGTGGAGCCTGGTCAAGATGGGCACGACCGCCAACCAGAAGCGTCTGTTCTTCAACCTGCGCAAGGTGAAGGGCAAGATCCAGGCGCTGGACGACGGCGACCTCAAGCCCGACCAGATCGCCGAGATCGCCACCCGGCTGAACGTTACCGAAGCAGAGGTGGTGTCGATGAACCGCCGCCTGTCCGGCGACGCTTCGCTCAACGCGCCGATCCGGGCGACGGAAGGCGAATCCGGCGAATGGCAGGACTGGCTGGTCGATGACCACGAAAGCCAGGAAGAGATGCTGATCGAGCAGGACGAACTGGAAAACCGGCGCGGCATGCTGTCAGGCGCTCTTGCCGTGCTCAACGAGCGCGAGCGGCGCATCTTCGAGGCCCGTCGCCTCGCCGAGGAGCCGCTGACGCTGGAAGAGCTGTCGGCCGAGTTCGACATCAGCCGCGAGCGTGTGCGTCAGATCGAGGTGCGCGCTTTCGAGAAGGTGCAGGATGCTGTCAAGGCCGCCGCCAAGCGCCAGACCCAGGCGCTGCGCACCATCGAGGCGCAGCGCCTGGGT
>NZ_PNOT02000361.1 GCF_002879535.1 Mesorhizobium intechi | reverse complement strand
TAGTCGGAGCACAGATAATCACGGCGCTCCAGACCTTGGTTTCCCGAAACCTCGATCCGACGGAAGCGCTCGTTGTGTCAGTGCCGAAATTCACCGGAAGTGAATCCTACCACATCATACCTGACTCCGTGACGCTGGGCGGAACCGTTAGGAGCCTATCGCCAGCATTGCGTGATTTTGCGGAAAAACAAATCAAGGTCTGCGCTGAAAATATCGCGGCAGCTTTCGGGGCTAAAGTGGAATATCGACACCGGCGTCTCGAGCCGTTGACGTTCAACCATACAGCGGCGACCGAATTGGCAGCCGCAGCCGCGCGGGCCCTTGTGGGGCGAGAGGCGGTCAATGAACAGGTCAAGCCGGTGATGGTCTCGGAGGACTTCTCTTACATGTTGCAGGCGCGACCTAGCGCGTTCCTATTCCTTGGCAACGGACCTACCGCGGGGCTGCACAATCCGACCTACGATTTCGATGACAATGCAATCCCTGCGGAAAGCCGGCGCGGCTTGCTCCGCCTCGTGATTTGCTCCTGAGCATCGAGCGTCAGGGCAGGGAAGTCCAGTTCACACTCTTGGAAATATGGAGGCCATTATGAATTCGCAGAACAGTGTCATTCGTCCGACTCAGGAGGACGACGGTTTCGATACGATTGGTTCCACTTCTACAAACGTTGAAGACGGCTTCACAATGGCCGCAGTTGGTGACCTACTCTACGCGCGGCCAGTAACGAAAGGTTACTATCCAGGCCTTTCTGACGTTCTTAAGACCTTTCAGGGAGCCGACGTTACATTTGGCAACTTGGAAACCAACATCTTGGATTTCCAGTCCAAAGGATGTCCCCAGGCCGAGTATGGTGGTGCGTATTGCATCAGCTCACCTGAGCTTGGAGCTGACTTAAAGGCGATGGGCTTCAATATGCTTAGTCGTGCGAACAACCACACGCTCGACTGGGGCGTTGAAGGCATGCGTGAAACGAGCCGCGCACTTGAACAGAATGGAATCGTTCATGCAGGTGCAGGTGAGACGCTTGCACAAGCCGGTGCCCCGCGGTTCTTGGAGACCCCTCGCGGTCGCGTGGCAATGGTCTCGTTTGCTACAACCTTCATGCCTATGGCTCGAGCGTGCGATCCCGCCGGGGAGGCTCCCGGCAGGCCTGGACTCAACAGTCTTCGCTTAACGAAAAGCATCGAAGTCCCTCGGGAAATGCTCGAAAGCTTGCGCCGGATAAAGCACGCGTTGCCGGGTTACCGTTCTGCGACAGAAACCTCAGACCGCGTTGTGCTTGAGGAGGTGATATACAGGGCGGGGGACAAGGTTGGCTACAACTTTGAACCTCAGCCGCGCGACATCGTTGACATTCTGCGAAACGTACGTCAAGGCAAGCAAATGTCCGACTTCTGCATCGCGACGAACCACGGGCACGAGCCCGGGGAATGGTGCCAAGAGCCGCTTGAGTACGAACAGTCGTTCGCTCGAAGGCTTATTGACGCGGGGGCAGACGCATACATCGTACACGGACCGCATATACTACGGGGCATTGAGATCTACAAAGGGCGCCCGATTTTTTATAGTTTAGGGAATTTCTTTTGCCAGGACCTCCGGACCCCAGCTGGGGCCGACATGTTCGACCTATTCGGCAAGGACCCCCGGATCAATACGGATGCCGAGGTGACGATCGACCACTTGGCAAACGGATTCCCGACTGCAGAAGGGCGACTGGGTCCCCAATCCGGCGCCATCTTTTACGAGAGCGTTGTCGCCATCAGCCGTTTTGAGCATAACCAGCTTGCTGAATTGAGGCTTTATCCCATAGAGCTTCGTCGCTCGCAGCGGTTTGCCAATCGAGGGGTGCCTAGGCTCGCCCCAACTCCCCAAGCAAGAGCCATTCTGGAGCGACTGCAGAAGCTCTCGATGCCGTTTGGAACCCAAATCGAGATTGAGAACGAGTTCGGAGTCGTTAGGCTAAAACCACTATGACGCGTCTCGGCGGGCGAATACGTAGGGACGCGCTTTACCACACCTTACGTTTTATCCTGCAGGCCCGGCATCAGCAAAGGCATCTCGTCGTCCCAAAAGGCGCCGATAGCGGAAGTCTTACAGGGGAAGCAAAACTCTGAGGGGTCTGGCTGCCATGCGATTAGTTGAGACCGATCTTGACCTCATGCCGCCAGCGCCGCGCCCTTTCTCGCCTCAGAGACGAACCGACGCATGTCGTCCGGGCGGAGCCATCTGAAAACGCGATGACAGCGCGCGGAATATTATATTTGTGAACGCCGCTCCAAGTCACGCATACTTAGTACAGCGAACGAACTGTAACGCCCGGCGTGGCAGTGGTGCGGCGGGTCGCGGCCCCCAGGGGGTCGGAACTGGTGGGAGACCACCGGCGGATCGGCAATCTTCCACTTCCCAGTAGTCAGGTTGCGCGCGAAACAGGAAAAAAATGCCGCTTTCCTGCATTGAAGCAGAGATAAATTACGCAAAGCGCATCGTGAGCTCTCGGTCCACTTCACTTGGAGGTTTGGTTTGGCAATGGATGTTACAACACAACTCGTTAAGCACGTTCTCAGTTCCAGCCTGGAGACGATCCCTGAGAAAGCGATGGAACGTGCGAAGCTGTCAATCCTTGACACGATCGCGTGCGCGATCGGCGGATCGAATGATCCTATCGCCCGCTTCTCTCGCAATTTGGGTGCGTTGTCGGGCGGCAAACCAGAATGCACGGTTTGGATTTCCGGAGAAAAGCTCCCCGCCAGCTTGGCGGCTCTGGTCAATGCGACGACGGCTAGGGCCCTCGACTTTGACGACACTTACGAGATCTGTATCAACGGCTGCCACGCAAGCGCATATGATGTTCCACCAGCGCTCGCGCTCGCCGAACGCGACCCTTCCATCACCGGGAGCGAATTGCTGTCCGCAGTCGCGACCGCGATCGATCTGCATATTCGTCTGGCGCGCAGTATCACGACCAACGCCATAGATACGGGCCGCGACAATATGGTCGCGGTCTGGGGCGCAACTGCGGTCAGTACCAAGTTGCTGAGGCTTGACGAACAGAAAACGAGAAATGCGTTCGGTATCGCATACGCCCACGCTGCCGGCGAATTCCAAATGTATGAGGAAGGCGCCCACACTGTGGCGCTGCAGCAGGGCTTGCGCGCTCGCTCAGGCCTGGAGGCTGCCCTTTCAGCTATGGTCGGCTTCAATGGCCCACGGGAGCCGTTCTTTGGCAAATATGGCTTCTACAAGGCCTTCGAACCAGACTACGACTTAGAGATGCTTTTGGATGGCCTCGGTTCCGACTATTTGAACGCCTCCATTAGCTTTAAGCCGTGGCCCTCCTGCAGGGCTACCCATCACGGCATCGATGGGTTGCTGAAATTGCGAGAGAAACACAACTTCACGGGTGAGGATATTGTCTCAATTGAACTCGGGTTGAACCAGCGCGCTCGGAGCGTGGTCGCCCAGCCGCACGACCAAAAGTGGAATCCAAAGGACCCTGTCGTAGCGCGTTTTAGTCTTCCTTATGCCGTCTCAGTGGCGGCGCAGCGTGGCAGCGTTGGGATTGACGACTTCCGCAAGGAAACGCTTATGGATCTGGCTGTACGGAAGATTATGGCTGCCACGAAGGTCGAGATTGATCCTGAAATCGATCGCACACACGGGCGCGATGGGAATTCGCCGACAACAGTTACAGTGAATCTAAAGTCTGGAGCACAATATTCCATTCGCATTGACGAGCCGTTCGGGCATCCGAAAAACCCAGCCTTGCTCGCTGATGGCATGCGGAAATTAGAGGTTTGTGCCGAAATGTCGATGTTGCCGTTTACTCAAAAACAACTCGGGTTGATCGGCGAGTTCGTAGACGAACTCGATAAGCGGGCTTCGTTGGCGCCGTTGTTCGAGCTGCTAGTCGGCGGCAAGTAGGCCAGCTCAGCGCTTGGAACACCCGAATACGGATATTGGGTATCTGGATCGAGCAGCTGGAAGGCGCCAAATTCTGGCTGCGCGTATGAACAAGTTGAAAAACCGAGGTGTTGCCGACATCCTGATTATCGACGGCCTTAAGGGCTTTCCAGAGTGATCAACGCCGTATTCCCGTAACGGCGCTGCTGGGCCGGTATACGATCGACGCCGGCTGAGATCGTTGCGCCTTCTGCTATGTTGCGACCGCTGGCCGAATATGAGGCACTGGTGGGAGGCGGCTGGTGATGACGGAGATCGACGGCATCGCGATCGTGCCGGCATTGCTCAGGGAGCGCACGGCGAAGGTATGCCGCAGATCAGGAATGCGGGGTCCCGCTTGGCCGAGCTCTCCGCGCAGGCCGATCGATCGCGCCAGGCGAAGGAAGATAGCGACCACCGTATGGTAGGTAGAACGGCGGTGTGCCTGCGGGAGAAACGAACAGCGCGCTGTTCAAGGTCCCGACGCGGCGACGGGCCGCCAAAATACTGGTCCAGGGGCGACCATGTCGTCCGGTGGAGCGGCAGCAATAGGCTCTTCTGGAATTTGGTCTGTCGGATGACCAAGCCATCGGTGGTCACGTCATCGAGCTGAAGCGTCAAGGCTTCGGAGATGCGCACGCCATTGGCGGCGAGCAAGCCGAACAGGCTCATATATTAGCGGTCTGATCTAACCCGATGGCTTGAGGGCGGCGGCCGCCTGCATCAGCGCGGCGATCTCGTCCGCCGTGTAGAGGTGTGGAATCCGCCATTTGAACAGGCGGCAGCCCAGGGCGGCGGCGGCCGGGACCTCATGGCGCGATTCCTCGGCCGAGAGTGCCAGAGCAAAGCGGCGTACCGTCAACAGCCGGTTGCGGCGCTGCTGTGGCGTGCGCGCCAGCGTCGCCCATTCGAGCACGCAGGCCGTTTGAATGTGCCGATCGCAGTGGCGAAGGCAACGAAGCTCTTCAACAGCGTGTACTGCACGCGGAACTTGAAGCCGAGCTAATATTGCAGCTCCACATGATGTGCGAGGTCCCGGCTCAGCATGCCGCCCCCCGGCCAGGGCTGAGCAACCAGAAGCAACATGTCGACGTCAACCTTCGCGTAATAGGCGGTCGTGTCGACCGACCAATGGCGCAGGACAGTTCCGATTACGTCCAGTGTGCACCGGCCCGCAGCATGCTGGTGGGTGCCGAGCGCCGGAGCAGATTGGCGCCCCGGGGACGCGCCTTGTCGATGCCCGCGCTCGCAAGCGCAAGGCTGACGAGAGACACTTGCGCTTGCCGACGGCCGAAATGGTGCAAACGGTCCGCAGGAAAATCTGCTCACAGGCGGCAGGCGGACGGGCGTCTCGCAGATAGTCGATAGTCGCCTCACCAGTATCCTGGAGCAGCGGAAGCTGGACCTCGCGGCGGCCTTTGCCGCGGACACGCAAGGTTCCCTCGCGCCACTCAACGTCGTCGAGGCGCATGCCCGAATGTCGCCGGCGCGCAGCCCAAGGCGGGCAAGTAGCAACTGCACCGCGCGGTGGCGGATCCCCAGGGGCGTCGTGATGTCGCACAACGACCGATCGACCTCCGCGGTGGCGATGTAGCGCGGCAATGCCGACAGTCGCCATTGCGGAACCGTAGGTATGGCCTGATCGAGCCCCGGCCGACATAGGCCCCGGGCGGCCAGGTATTTGAGATACGGCGCAGCGCCATCGTCATCGTCTTGAGGTTTGCCCGCGAACTGCGGTGCGCTTCCCCCAGCATTACTTGCCGAATAAAGACCGGCATCGTAGGGCTTTGGATCAGGGCCCAACACGGAAGCAGCCGCATGACCATTCGGCCGTGGCGAAGGACGGTGCGCTCAGAAATGCCCCGGTGCCGTCTCAACCAAGTCTGGAATGCAAGGACTTGGTCGTCGTGGGCGCGCGGGCCATCCTGCGTCAATGGCGCCACGACCCCACATTCCGCCAGAAAGCTCACGAACCGCCGCGCCCGGCTCACGTATTTGGCCGACAAGCGATCGGCTCGTCGGAGGCCGGGACAGTGGCATCGATGCCGCGCAAAACGGCGAACCGTATCCACGTTGATCTTTCGCGACAGGGGTCTTCGTCCTTTGCAGCCAGTTCCGAAGTGACGAGCCGGGGCTTCGTAGTCTGACATCGTCAGGCGAACTTACCCCAGGCTCAACAATCGGCTTGTGAATGCTTCCGCAAACGGTCGCAAGCCGCCCTGGTCCATCAATTGCGTGCATTCGAGCAGAAATTCCTTCGACTTTGACACGTTTGTCTCCTCACGAGGTCAAATGAACGTCGAGAGGAGACAACAATTAAATCGAGCAAGAAAGTGGGTTGAGCGTTCTAACCTATTGAAATGAAAAGACGACGTTGCCTGATCGCTGCAGACTCCGCATAATCCGCGCTCCAAATAATTGCGGGAGTCGACCGGCCTCATTCCATCATGATCTTTGCCCGTACCGGTCGGCCCGATCACGAATTCCTCGACAGCGCTGTCGACGACGAAAAACTCATCGCCGGCGTCAAGCCAAATCTCCGCAGTGACAATCGGCCGGTTATGGAAATGGTGAGATCGACCAACTAATTAAGTCGGTGGCACGCTCAAGTATCGCCTCGGTCTGAGCAAGGCTGGGTGAAGCTGCAACGACATGCCCGATGCGGTCTCGGTAATCGCCCTTCCTGACGATAGGCGTCGTTGCCCTAACATAAAATTTGACCTCGGTGACACCTGATACTGCAGCCGCCCGACCCCCTCCATCGATCCAATCAAGGTTACCATCGCGATCAGGAAGGAGATAACGCGCGGCCGCAGTGTGCATACGCCTTCTGTGCAAATTCGATGCGTCGCCCGTAACAAGTTTAATGTGCTCGGTGATGAGATCTACACCGTAAGCTAGCTGAGCAAGTTGAGATGCGGGCGCGCCGCCAAGCCGAGGATTGACTTCAATGACGACTGGCCCACGCTTTGTCCAGCGGAATTCAATATTCGTCGGGCCCCAGCCCAGACCAAGAGCTTGCAAACAGCTCAACGAAATACCGGAGATGCGCTCATACTCGTCGTCAGTTATCGGGGCCGGATAAGTAAACTCACGAAAGACGAAATGCGGTGGGGGACCAAACTCAGCGGCGGCAATCTCGAAAACCTCATTTCCCATTATGTCAGCGTAATAAAACTGGCCTTTTGCGAATTCTTCGACAAGTATCCTCGGTGAAGACCGCCATATGTGCTTCCCGCCCAATAAGTAGGTCGAGTGTTCGGCTAACTCATCAGCGCTGCGGCACAATCGGACACCTATACTGCCGCTCCCCGTGGCAGGTTTTAGAATGACCGGTAGGCCGATTTCCGCGGCAGCGCTTTCTAGGTCCGGCACATTCGCCGCCACGCGATAGGCGGGCATTGGAACGCCAGCCTCCGCGAGGAGTTGACGTTGAGTGAATTTATCGCTGCATCGGTCAATCGATGCGGGGTTAGGGCCTGGGAGATCGAAGTGCTCACACAGCTTGCCAACCATAGCATAGGCCAACTCGTCGTCGCCCGAAAAGCCCGTAATGCCAGCAATCTGATTGGCCTCACCCAGCCGCGAACATTCGTGGACCAGCGCATCGAGATTATCTGTATCGATACGGATTGCCTCAGCACCTTCCGTCGCGAGATAGTCGTACCGATCTGGATCAGCCGACAGCGTAATCGGATGAAGACCAAGGCGCCGAGCCGCTTGAAGATATGCCATACCGTTACCCCTATGGCCTTCAACCAGAATGAGCGCTCTTCTTGCCATCGGCGTTGATCTCCGTTGCCTGCCGTACCGTGGTATAAGCGTAAGAAGCATCAGATGTTTTCTGTGCCTGACCTCGGACTTGTGGTGAAATAACATAGTCAGCGATTTGCGGCCGCAAAGAGTCAGTGAAATTATGTAACACGTTTGTTGCGATGTGTTGCCGCCCCGCGATGTAGCGCCAGGTGTTGGCGTGGAACTGGCCAACCGGGAGAGCCATTCGAGCTGGCGCGCGTTCGTGGCAGGCTCAAGCAGCGCGGGCTCGCCGGCGTCGAGTTCGTCGTCTCCGACGACCATCCGGGCTCAGGGCAGCGATCCGCGAAGTCCTGCCCGAGGCAGTCTGGCGGCGCTGCTACGTGGATTATGCCGATGTCCGGATTTTGCCGACCTTGGGGGTGGGTGTAGGCTTCGGAGGCGGTGATCGCTGCGATGAGGTCGGCATAATCACCGGCGGCCTGACGGATCGTGCAAATTCCTCTTCCTGTTTCCAAAGAAGGGGATGCTTTTCATGTCAATCGGTCCGTTTCGCGTTCGCGTTCAGGGCTCGCTTGCCGGCGAACTCGCCCGATGAGGCTATACGCCGCTTTCCGCCCGCGAGCAGATGCGGCTACTGGCGCGATTGAGCCGCTGGCTCGCATTGGAAGGCATCGATGTGGAGGTCTAGAGCACGTCCTGCGGTTGATGTGTCGATTGTGATGTGACGACAGCGTTCGCTGGTGATTCAACATCCACTTTGATGAGGTTGTCTAATCGCGGCTTGGGCGTCAAGCATCTATCGCGTTGATACGGCGCTGCCGGGTGCATGGTGGTCTTCGCGGTCGACATCGGCCGCCGCATGATGGAGCTTCGCGGGACGAGCCGTCAATGTGGACGACGCACTTTGCTGAGACAGCGGTGCAACCTCATCAGCGGAATGCTCGGCTCACGTCCCGGCAGGGACGCCTCGGCGCTCAGATTCTGAACGCTCTCTGGATTTACGCTGTGGCTCCTGCACTCGGATTGAAGAGCTCGCCAGTCTTGAGCATCGTGTGCGTGATCACCGCCAATTTGCGTGCCACGGCCACGGCGGCTCGTTTGGAGCCGATCCTCTCCCGGAGCTTGAGGCCCCATGTGCGTAGGCTGCTTTCGGTCGAACAGCGTGTCAGGATGACCGCCGCGGCTTCGTAGAGAAGCCCCCCGCAAATGTCGATCCCCGCGCCGGGATATCTGGCTCAATTTGCTTCGATACCATTCTCTTGATCGCGGGAAGGTAGAGTTTCCCGGCTTTCTCACGATGGGGGGCTGGCGGCGCCATCCTTATGCCCAATCGCCCCATGCGGGCGCACCTCGTTGTAGTATCTGCGCCAATCCTCCAACTTTTCGGCGGCGTCGGCAAGGTCAGGAACCAGTGGGCGTTCAGGCACCCCACCCTGAAGCGGCCGTTGAAGGCCTCGATGTAGGCGTTGTCGGATTTCCCGGCCTGCTGAAGTCGAGCGTCACGCCTTTCGAGTGGGCCCATAGGTTGAGGTCGCGGGAGACGAATTCGGAGCCTTGGTCGACACGGATCGTCTTTGGATCGTCGATCTTCCGGCATGCAGTCTCATCTGTCGATCCATCCACCCCCTTTCATGATGGCATTGAGATGGGCCGGGTGGGCACAGCTGAGCAGAAACCATTCGGGTGTTCCAAGCGCTGAGCTGGCCTACTTGCCGCCGACTAGCAGCTCGAACAACGGCGCCAACGAAGCCCGCTTATCGAGTTCGTCTACGAACTCGCCGATCAACCCGAGTTGTTTTTGAGTAAACGGCAACATCGACATTTCGGCACAAACCTCTAATT
>NZ_PNOT02000227.1 GCF_002879535.1 Mesorhizobium intechi | reverse complement strand
CGACAACATCAGGCGCCACCGCGCCGGGCTCGACCCTATCGGGCTCGTCGACCGGTCGCGCGGTTATTGAAATCCAACCAGAAAGGCCGTCCCCTTGTCCCTGCTCAAGACCGTCGATACCGACCCGTCCTTCGATCCACGTCAATCCAAGGCCTTGCCCGAGCGGCTGATCGCCGGCGACCCGGCCTTCAAGACCTGGGCGCAGGATGCGGCCAAGGACGACCTGGTTCATACCGGCGTCTGGGAGGCGACCCCGGGCGAGACGCGCTCGGTCAAGGGTGAGACTTTCGAGTTCTGCCACATCCTCGCCGGCGTGATTGAAATCACGCCCGATGGTGGCGAGGCGGTGACCTACCGCGCCGGCGACAGCTTCGTGATGAAGCCCGGCTTCACCGGCGTCTGGAAGACCATTGAAACGGTGCGCAAGATCTACGTCACCGTAGGGTAATAGGGGTTGGCCGGCCGGCGCCTCCGCAACAGATTTTGCCGTCCCTCGTCGCCAGCACGCAACAATCATCCGCGACCGATCGTCGAACGGTGCATGCTGCGCTGTTGCTCGCGCTAGGCTCCTCCAGAGCAGCTGAGAGTGGGCGCCCATGGGCTTGAGCTTCGACCCGGATACCGTCTCCCTTCCCGTCGGCCATTTTATCGGCGGGGAACTGATCGCGGCCGAGGGCGCGATCGAGATGCGCCGACCGTCGGACGGCAAGGCATACGCGGCCAGCCCCGTGGCCGGCGTCGCTATGGTCGACCGTGCGGTGGAAAGCGCCAGGGCGGCCCTCAAGGCCAGCAACTGGGGCGGCGTTCGGCCGCGCGAGCGCACCAGGGCGCTCCAGGCCTGGGCTGAGCTGATCGAGGCGGAAGCCGAGACGCTGGCGAAGATCGAGGCGCTGTGCTCGACGCGGCCCGTCGGCCAGCTTATCGCCGGCGACATTGCCATAACCGCCGAGCAGATCCGCTTTTTCGCCGAGTTCGCCGACAAGGAGGGCAGCGAGCTTGTGCCCACCGACGATGCCACCCTTGGCATGATCATGAGCGAGCCCTATGGCGTGGTCGGCGCGATCACGCCCTGGAATTTTCCGATCTCGATGGCCGGCTGGAAGCTTGGCCCGGCGCTCGCCGCCGGCAATGCGGTCGTGCTGAAGCCATCTGAAATGACACCGTTTTCGGCTGTCTATATGGCGCAGCTCGCCGTAAAGGCCGGCCTGCCGGCCG
Source organism: Mesorhizobium intechi (assembly GCF_002879535.1). Taxonomy (GTDB): domain Bacteria; phylum Pseudomonadota; class Alphaproteobacteria; order Rhizobiales; family Rhizobiaceae; genus Mesorhizobium; species Mesorhizobium intechi. The sequence goes on along the minus strand of NZ_PNOT02000227.1, from coordinate 9,009 downwards.
GGCTGATCAACGTGGTGCTCGGCGACGGTCCGACGACCGGCACGGCGCTGACCGGCCATCCCGAGATCGCCAAGGTCTCATTCACCGGCTCAACTCGCGCCGGTTCGGCGATCATGGAGAATGTGGCCCGCACCGGCGTCAAGCCGATGACGCTGGAACTCGGCGGCAAGAGCCCGCAGATCGTCTTTGAGGATGCCGATCTCGACAAGGCGGCGGCGGCGATCGCGGGCAGCGTCACCTTCAACGCCGGCCAGGCCTGCGTCGCCGGCACGCGCCTGATCGTCGAGGCGAGCGTGGCCGACAGGCTGACGGCGGCCATCGTGGATAAGATGAAAACGGTGCGGCCCGGCCCGACTTGGGACGAGGCGACGCAGTATTCACCGATCATCTCGGAACGGCAGCGGGCACGTGTCCACGGCATCGTGCGGGCGGCGGTCGGGGCCGGCGGCGAATGCCTGATCGGCGGCAGCGCCATGGACAACCACGGCTATTTCTACACGCCGACGTTGATTGCCGGTGTCGAACAGGCCAATCCCGCGATCGTCGAGGAGATCTTCGGCCCGGTGCTGACCGTCCAGAGGTTCCAGACCGAGGAAGAGGCGCTGGCGCTGTCCAGCCATCCGATCTATGGGCTGGCTTCCGGCCTGTTTACCTCCGATCTATCCCGCACGATCCGCTTCGCGCGCAAGCTCGAGGCGGGTACGATCTGGATCAACCGCTACAGCCGCTCGCGCGACCATATCCTGCCAACCGGCGGCTACAAGCGCTCCGGCATCGGCAAGGACCTTGGCCGCGAAGCCTATCTCGCCAATCGCAGGACCAAGAGCGTCCTGATCAGCCTGTGAAGAGATGCCGATGAAATCCTACTCGATTGCCCTGATTCCCGGTGACGGCATCGGCCGCGTTGTGACCGCCGCCGCCTGGACGGTGCTGGAAGCGGCGGCCAGGCAGTCCGGCTTTGCCCTGACTGTAACCGAATTTCCCTGGTCGTGCCGCTTCTTCAAGGAGACAGGCCGCATGATGCCTCAGGACGGCATCGAGACGTTGCGCGGCTTCGACGCCATCCTTCTTGGCGCGGTCGGCTGGCCGGCAGAGGTACCGGATTCCGTCTCGCTCCACGGCCTGCTGCTGCCTATCCGCAAGGCGTTCGTGCAATACGCCAACATCCGGCCTCATCGACTGTTGCCTGGCGTCACGGGCCCGCTGCGGGCTGAAAGCTTCGACATCCTGTGCATCCGCGAGAACACCGAAGGGGAATATTCCGGCGCCGGCGGTCGCGTGCACCAAGGCACGCAGAACGAGGTCGCCGTGGAGACCTCCATCTTCACCAGGGCAGGCGTCGAGCGCATCCTGCGCTTCGGCTTCGAGCAGGCACGGTCACGGCGAGGCAAACTCGCCTCTGTCACCAAGTCCAACGCGCAGAAGCATTCGATGGTCTTCTGGGATGAGATCACGAGGAAGCTGGCGCCAGATTATCCGGACGTCGAAGTGACCAGCTATCACGTCGATGCGCTCGCCGCGCGCATGATCATGGCGCCAGAAAGCCTCGACGTGGTCGTCGCCTCCAACCTGTTCGGCGATATCCTGACCGACATCGGCGCGGCGATACAGGGCGGACTGGGTTACGCCGCCTCCGCCAACATCAATCCCGACCGCTCGGCGCCATCCATGTTCGAGCCGGTGCACGGCTCGGCGCCGGACATCGCCCATCTCGGCATCGCCAATCCGATCGCCACCATCTGGTCGGGCGCGATGATGCTCGAACATCTCGGCGAAGCAGCTGCTGCCGACCGCGTCATGAAGGCGCTCGAGGCGACAACTGCCGGAGGCATTGGAACAATCCCCGGCAAGGATCGCACGGAAGCCATGACGGCCGCCGTCGTCGCCGCGCTCGTCTGATTGCAAGGTCGTTCTCGATGAAAAACCTGAAAGACCAGAACCTCTTCCGCGAAGCCGGCCTGATCGGCGGCAAATGGGTTGTTTCCGACTCCGGCGAGACGGTCGATGTCATCGATCCGGCGACCCAGTCCGCCATCGGCACGGTTCCAGACATGGCCGGTTCGCAGACCCGTGCGGCCATAGAGGCGGCGGCGTCCGCCTATGGAAATTGGAGGAAGAAGACCAACGCCGAGCGTGCCGGCCTCCTGGAGACCTGGCATGGCCTGATGCTCGCCCACCTGGACGATCTGGCCCTGATCCTGACCACGGAACAGGGCAAGCCGCTGGACGAGGCCAGAGGCGAGATCCGTTATGGCGCCTCCTTCGTCAAATGGTTCGCCGAGGAAGCGCGACGCATCAACGGCCACACCATCCCTTCGCCCACATCCGACCGCCGCATCATCGTCCTGAAAGAGCCGGTGGGTGTGTGCGGCATCATCACGCCGTGGAATTTTCCCAATGCGATGATCACCCGCAAGGTCGCGCCGGCGCTGGCCGCCGGCTGCACGGTGGTGATCAAGCCGTCGGAGTTCACGCCCTATTCGGCGCTGGCACTCGGGGTGCTTGCCGAGCGGGCAGGCATCCCGGCCGGCGTCATCAACATCGTCACCGGCATGCCGGCCGACATCGGCAACGAGATCATGGCGAACGAAACCGTGCGCAAGATCTCCTTCACCGGCTCCACGCGGGTCGGTTCGCTGCTGATGCGTGGCGCGGCCGATGGTGTCAAGCGGCTCAGCCTTGAACTCGGCGGCAACGCCCCGTTCATCGTCTTCGACGACGCCGATATCGATTGCGCCGTCGAGGGCGCGCTTGTCTCGAAATTCCGCAATGGCGGCCAGACCTGCGTGTGCGCCAACCGCATCCTCGTCCAGGCCGGCGTCTATGACGCGTTCGCAGCGAAGCTCACGGCCCGTGTCAACGCCATGACGGTAGGGCCCGGCACGCAGCCCGGCATCGCCATCGGCCCGATGATCAATATGGCGGCGGTCGAGAAGATCAACCGCCACGTCGAGGATGCGCTTGCCAAAGGTGCTGTGATCGTCACCGAAAAGCCGGTGCTGCCGGAAGGTCCTCAGTATGTCGCGCCGCTGGTGCTGACGGGCGCCACAAAAGACATGCAGCTTGCTGGCGAGGAAACCTTCGGTCCGGTGGCACCGCTTTTCCGTTTCGAAACGGAAGAAGAAGCGATCGCTCTCGCCAACGGCACGCCCTACGGGCTTGCCTCCTACTTCTACACCGAGAATCTGAAGCGCGCCTGGCGCGTCGGCGAGGCGCTGGAGTTCGGCATGGTCGGGCTCAACACCGGCGCGGTGTCGTTGGAAGTGGCGCCCTTCGGCGGCGTCAAGCAGTCCGGCCTCGGGCGCGAGGGCGCGCAAGCCGGCATCGAGGAATATCTCGAGATGAAGAGCTTTCACATGGGCGGGCTGGGCTGAAGCGGCCCCCAATCACTGAATCCGGTCGAGCGCCTTGTAGTAGAGGCCAACCATCGGCAGGAACCACGGCTTACCCGAATAACCGGGAATGGAAGGCCACTTTAGCCCCTTCACGGGATTGCGGTCCTCGCGGCCGAGCATGGCATCGGCCAGGATCATGCCGAGATGGGTCGAAAGCTGCGCTCCGTGGCCGGAATAGCCCATCGCGTACCAGACCCCATCATGGTAGCCGGCGCGCGGGAAGCGGTCCTTGGTCATGTCGACCAGCCCGCCCCAGCAATAGTCGATCTCGACCCCGGCGAGTTGCGGGAAGATCGCCGCAAGGCTTGCCCGCAAAATCTGTCCGCTCCTGGCATCGGAACGCTGGTCGGATGTCGCCGAGAAGCGTGCGCGACCGCCGAAGATCAGGCGCCTGTCGGGCGACAGCCGGAAGTAGTTGCCGATGTTCATCGAGGTCACGCATGTCCGGTTGCCCGGCATGGTGGCAGTGATCTCGGCGTCGCTGAGCGGCCGCGTGGCGATGATGAAGCTGCCTACCGAGATGAGCCTACGGCGGAAATAGCCGAAATTCGGCGTGGTGTAGGCGCCGGTCGCCACCAGCACATTGTCGGCGCTGATGCGGCCACGCGACGTGGTCAGCTCATGCCGGTTGCCTGCCTGCTTGTGGCCGGTCACCCTGGTGTTCTCGTGGATGACGGCGCCATGGCGCGCCGCGGCCGTGGCGAGACCCGCCACATAACGGCCCATATGCATCATGGCGCTCTTCTTCGACAGCATCGCGCCATGGAAGGGCGAGCCGACCTCGGATTTGAGATCAGCAGCCGACAGCAACGCCGTCTCCGGATCCACCTCGGCATGGATGGCTTCGAAGTTGCGGGCGATGGCCTCGAAATGCTGCGGCTTGGAGGCGAGCTTCAGCTTGCCGGCGCGGCGGAAATTGCAGTCGATACCTTCCTCGGCAACCAGCGCCTCGATGGTGTCGATGGATGAGTCCAGCGCCCGATAAAGCGCGATCACGCGTTCCTTGCCGAGCTCGGCCTTGGCCGAAAGATAGCTGTGGGCGAGGCCATTGTTCAGATGGCCGCCATTGCGACCGGATGCGCCCCAGCCCACCCGCTCCGCTTCCAGCACGGCCACCTTGGAGCCGGCCTTCGCCAATTGCCGCGCTGCGGCGAGACCGGTGAAACCGCCACCAATGATGGCGGTATCGTAGTGCCCCTCGACCGGGCCTTGCGCGCCGCCGGAAAAGACCGGGGCGGTGTCGTGCCAGTAGGAAACCAGCTTCATCGGCAATCCGCCTGTCTCAAAGCCCAACCACGCCGGGAAGACCGGAAATGCCGGCGATCTCGGTGTAGCCGTAGTAGGGATTGGCGGGTTCGTGGCCGCGGTTGACCCATACCTTGTTCTTGATACCGAGATCATGCGCCGACATCAGGTCGTAGCGGAACGACGATGAACAGTGAAGGACATCTTCGGGACCGCAGCCCAGCATGTCGAGCATATATTCAAAGGCTTTGAAGCGCGGCTTATAGGCCTGCGCCTGTTCGGCCGTGTAGACGGCATGGAACGGTGCGCCGAGCTTCTCGACATTGGACATGATCTGCGCGTTCATGGCGTTGGACAGGATGACCAGCGGGATTTCCTTGGCGACCTTCGCCAGGCCGGCCGGAACGTCCGCGTGCGGCCCCCAGGTCGGGACACGTTCATAGATCATTTTGGCATCGTCGGCGCTGAAGGCGACGCCATTGCGCTTGCAGGCGCGCTCGAGCGCATTGTGGACGACATCGGCATAGGGTTTCCAGTCGCCCATAATCTCGTCCAGCCGATAGGCGGCGAAGTTCTTGATGAACGCCTGCATGCGCGCCTCGTCGAGTAAGCTGCCGTAGAGGTCGCGGGCCGCTTCCGCCATCTGGAAAAAGGTCAACGTGCCATAGCAGTCGAAGGTGATGTATTTGGGCCTGAAAGAAGCCATGTACGACGATCTCCGGTGGAAGCATACCCGCTTTGGGATGCATTTCATCATAGGCCGGCAGGCAGCGGACCACCTGACCGAAATGAGCCTCCAGAAAGCAGAAAGTACCGTATCAGCTGCCCGGTTTGGCACGCTGTTGCATCCTGACCGCCAATGAGAGCGCCTCCGCAACCTGAAAACGCATCCGCCGCGGCTGGCGCCAGCAGAAGATGCGGCGCACGCCCCGCGCAAAGGCGAAAGATGTCGCGGAGACCGAGACCTTCAGACGATCTGCGGCGCGCCAATGACCGAGACTTGCGGGCAGACGGAAGGATGCCTCATGCAGCAGAGCGAGATCGAAATCCGGGACTTCGGGCCTGACCATATAGAGGGCGCAGTGGCGCTTTCGCGTCAGGAGAACTGGCCGCATCGCCCGCAGGACTGGCAGATGGCGCTGCAGCTTTCGAGCGGCGCGGTTGCGCTTGACGACGACGGCCGGGTCGCCGGCACCATCCTGGTGACGCCGTACGGCATGGATTGCGCCATGATCAACATGGTGATCGTCGACAAGAACGCGCGCGGCAAGGGGCTCGGGCGCAAGCTCATGGAACAAGCCTTCGCCCTTGCCGGCAACCGTCCACTGCGGCTGGTCGCGACCGCGGTCGGCATGCCTCTCTATGAGAGGCTGGGCTTCGTGCCCTCCGGCACCATCCTGCAGCATCAAGGCAAGGTTGCGGAGCTTGGCTTGCCGGAAGGCGTGGAAGCCGCGAGCGCCGACGATCTGCCGGAGATCAAGGCGCTGGACCGTGACGCTTATGGGGCAGACCGTGAAGCTCTGATCGACGCGCTGGCGGAGCGGGGGCAATTCGCGGTCATCCGCCGCAATGGCGCCATCGAGGGCTATGCGGCAATCCGGCCTTTCGGACGCGGCGAGGTGGTCGGTCCGGTGATCGCGGCAGGTGCCGAGGCGGCCAAAGCCCTGATCAGCTTCTTCGCCGCGCAGCGCGCCGGTGCCTTCCTGCGCGTGGATACCGGCAGCATGACCGGCATCGCCTCTTGGCTGACGGAAGTCGGCCTCGTCCATGTCGGCGGCGGCGTGGCCATGGATCGCCCAGCCAGAAAGGCATCGGAACAGGCCAGGCCAAAAGTTTACGCCCTCGCCAACCAGGCGCTCGGCTAACCGGAGGACAACAATGCTCGCCAATTCATTGGTCGAACTCGACCGCGCCCATCTCATTCATCCGGTCTCGTCATACCGCGGCCACGAGGCGCTCGGCGTGCGCGTGCTGAAATCGGCGAAGGGGGCGACCGTTACCGACGCATCCGGCAAGCAACTCGTCGATGGCTTCGCGGGTTTGTGGTGCGTCAATGCCGGCTACGGCCACGACAGCATCGTCGAGGCGGCGGCCCGGCAAATGCGCGAGCTTGCCTATGCCACCGCCTATTTCGACCTCGGCTCCGAGCCGGCCATCCGTCTCGCGTCGGAACTGGCCGAGCGTGCGCCGGGCGATCTCAATCACGTCTACTTCACGCTGGGCGGGTCTGACGCCGTTGACAGCACGATTCGTTTCGTCCGTTACTATTGGAATGCCAGGCGCGAGCCGAAACGCGACCAGTTCATTTCCATCGAACAGGGTTATCACGGGTCGTCGGTGGTCGGCGCAGGCCTGACCGCCCTGCCCGCCTTTCACGCCGGTTTCGGCGTTCCCTTCGAATGGCAGCACAAGATCCCCTCGCCCTATCCCTATCGCAACCCGGTGGGTGAAGACGGCGACGCGATCACCGCCGCATCGCTCGCGGCGCTGAAGGCCAAGATCGAGGAGATCGGTCCCGATCGTGTCGCCGCCTTCTATGCCGAACCAATCCAGGGCTCGGGCGGCGTCATCGTTCCGCCGAGGGGCTGGATCAAGGCGATACGCGAGTTGTGCAAGGAATACGGTATCCTGTTCATCGCCGACGAAGTAATCACCGGCTTCGGTCGCACGGGCCCCCTGTTCGCCTGTACCGAGGAGGATATCGTTCCCGACTTCATGACGACCGCGAAGGGCCTGACCTCCGGCTATGTTCCTATGGGCGCGGTGTTCATGACCGATCATGTCTACAACGTCATCGCCGATGGCGCGGGCACTTCCGCGGTCGGCCACGGCTACACCTATTCGGCCCATCCCGTCAGCGCCGCTGTCGCGCTCGAAGTGTTGAAGCTCTACGAAGACGGCCTTCTGGAGAATGGCATCAAGGCCGGCGCGCGCCTGATGGAGGGATTGGCGGGCCTGAGCGACCATCCTCTCGTCGGCGATGTCCGCGGTCGCGGCATGCTCGCCGCGATCGAACTGGTGGTCGACAAAAAGGAGAAGACGCCGCTTCCCGCATCGGCCATGCCCGCGCGCCGCGTGTTCGACAGGGCGTGGGACAACGGTCTCATCATCCGCGCCTTTGCCAACGGGGTTCTCGGCTACGCTCCCCCGCTCTGCTGCACCAACGACGACATCGATGCGATCATCGAACGCACGCGCCGGACGCTCGACCAGACGCTCGACGATGCCGATGTTCGCAAGGCCCTTGCATGAGCGGCGACGAATACCGCGTGTTTCGAAATAGCGCCGGGGCAGACGATTTCGCAATTTTGTGCCGCCCCCTCACGCCTTTTCGGCGAATTCAGCGCGGGGGAAGTGCCAGACTGCTCTTAAGACAAGGCCAGAAGGCACGAATTGTCGGGCTTTTGAAGAGGCCGATGCTCCGGATAGCACGGAATTTTGTTCTGTTCGGCACCATGGAATTCGGCCGCGCGCAGAGGAGAGCCAGTCTTGGCCAGGGGCTTTAGCGAATTCGAATACATGACCTTCGACGTCGTCGGCACGCTGATCGACTTCGAAGGCGGCATTACGACCTGCCTGGCCGGGATTGCCGCCGAGGCTGGCGTTGCCATCGACGGCGAAGCCGCGCTGGCCCTGTATCGGCAGGCCCGCTACATGCCCGATGCGGGGCTGTTTCCTGACGATCTCGTGCGTGTCTACATCGTCATCGCCCCGCAACTCGGCCTGCCGGCGGAGGAGAAATATGGCGTCCGACTGCGGGACTCTGCCAGAGCCTGGCAAGGATTCCCCGACAGCGCGGCGGCATTGGCTGAGCTTGCGAAATCCCACAAGCTGATTGCCATGACCAATGCTCGGCGCTGGGCGCTCGATCATTTCGAGAGGCAGCTCGGATCGCCCTTCTTCGCCACCTTCACCGCCGACGATACCGGCACGGCGAAACCGGATCCGGCCTTTTTCCAGAAGGTCTTCGATTTCGTCGCCTCAAGGGGCGATAGCAAGGACGACATCCTGCACGTCGCGCAAAGCCAGTATCACGACATCGGCATATCCCGCGCGCTTGGCATGACGAATTGCTGGATCGAACGCCGACACGCGCAGACGGGCTATGGCGGCACAATCGAGCCCGAGCGCTTCACCGTGCCAGACCACCACTTCACCTCGATGGCCGCCCTTGCAGCGGCCGTCCGGGAAAGCCTGAAGGAACGAGCCTGAGCCAAAGCCCGGAAAGCCGCGACAAGACGAGCATCCCGACCAAACAAACAGAAAGGGGAATAACATGACCGACAAGATCACGAACTGGACCAGCGCCGACGATGCCATGGTCGAAAACGCCATCCGGCGGGGCGCGAGCCGCCGCGAGCTTCTAAAG
>NZ_PNOT02000139.1 GCF_002879535.1 Mesorhizobium intechi | reverse complement strand
GTGATGGATGATGCGGGCGCGCAGAATGCCGCGCGTGCCGAACAGGATCGAGGCGAAGTAGACGACGCCGGCCGACAGGATGATGGCGGGGCCGGACGGCAGCGACGCGTGATAGGACAACAGCAGCCCGGCGATGCATGAGGCAAAGCCGATCAGCACGGCCAGCACGCACATCGGCTCGACGCGCACTGTCCAGAAGCGGGCGGCGGCTGCCGGCAGCATCATCAGTCCGACCGACAGAAGCGTGCCGAGCGCTTGGAAGCCGCCGACGAGGTTGAGCACGACCAGACCAAGGAAAATGAAATGCACCGGGCTGCCCATCCGGCTGACCGACCGCAGGAACAGCGGATCGAGGCATTCGGCGACCAGCGCCCGCCAGAAGATGGCGAGGCTGACCAGCGTCACCGCGACGATGCCGCCGATCAGCGTCAGCGCCTCATTGTTAAGCGCCAGCACCGTGCCGAACAGCACATGCATGAGATCGACGCTGGAGCCGCGGATCGACACCATCAGCACGCCGATGGCCAGCGAAATCAGATAAAAGGCCGCCATCGAGGCGTCCTCGCGCTGGATAGTGAAACGCGAGACAGCACCCGCGCCGAGCGCGACGATGATGCCGGCAATCAGGCCACCAACGGTCATCGGCAGGATTTCCAGCCCGTAGAACAGGAAGCCGGCGGCCGCACCCGGCAGGATGGCATGCGCCATCGCGTCACCCGACAGGCTCATGCGCCGCAGCATCAGGAAGACGCCGATCGGGCAGGCGCCGATGGACAGCATCAGCGAGCCGAACAGCGCCTGCTGCATGAAACCGAAATCGGCGAACGGTGCGACGAACAGACCGTAGAGCGCTTCCATCAGGCAGCCCTCGGCCCGGCGCCATGGTGATGGTCGTGGCCATGATGGTTGTGACCATTGGCATGATCATGACCGTGCTCGTCCGGTTCGCACCAGGGCGCGTTCTCTTCCCAGGCTTCGTGGAAGCGACGGGCGCGCAGCAGGTTTTCCGGCTTCAGCGTCTCGCGCGTTTCCCCCCAGGCGATCGGCTGGCGGGCAAGCAGCAAGGTCTCGGGAAAGTTCTGCCGCACCAGCTCGAGATCATGGACGACGACCATGATGGTGCGTTCCTCGCCATGCCAGCGCTTGATCAGGGCAATCAGGTCGCCCACCGTCTTGGCATCGACGGCATTGAACGGTTCGTCGAGCAGGATCAGGTCGGCATCCTGCAGCAACACGCGGGCAAACAGCGTGCGCTGCAGCTGGCCACCCGACAGCGTGTCGATCGGCCGCTTCTCGAAGCCGCCAAGGCCGACCGCCGTCAGTGCCTGGCTGACCGCGGCGCGATCCTCTGATGTGTGGCGGCCGAGCATGCCGCGCTTTGGCCAGAGACCGAGAGAGACCAGGTCGACGACCCGCGCCGGGAAGGAGCGGTCCAGTTCCGATTGCTGCGGCAGGTAGGCGGCGCGCACGCCTGGCGCGCGAACAACCTCGCCGGCCATAGGCTTCAACACGCCGACAATGCCCTTCATCAGCGTCGACTTGCCGGAGCCGTTGGCGCCGACAACGGCGGTCAGTGAGCCCTTGCGGATCGTCCCGTCGAGATGGTGGATCGCCGGGTGGCTGTTGTAGCCCAGCGTCAGGTCACGGAATGTCAGGCAGGTCTGCGTCATGTCGTTCCGTGGAGCAGCGAAATCCGGCCGCGGGCAAGGGCCGATTGGATATGTGATGTTATTACATTAGTCAACAAGCCATTCGGGCGGAATTGCGACCGTAGGCTCAACTTGCCGTGAGTCCCTTGCGCACTGGTCCAAGGGGATTTGGCCCCGGCGGCCTTGCCCGAAGCGAACCGCAACTCTAAACAGTCGCCACCCACAACAGGAAGGAACCTCCCATGAGCATTCGTCGCATCGATGTTGGTCCGCGCATGAGCCAGATTGTCATCCACGGCAACACCGTCTATCTGGCCGGCCAGGTCGGCGAGCCCGGAGGCAACGTCGCCTCGCAGACCCGCGACATCCTGACGACCATCGACGAATTGCTGGCCAAGGCCGGAACCGACAAGACCAAGATCGTTCAGGCGATCATCTGGCTGGCCGATATGAGTACCTTCGCCGAGATGAATTCTGAATGGGACAAGTGGGTGCCGCAGGGCCACACCCCCGCCCGCGCCACCGGTGAAGCCAAGCTCGCCGGGCCGGAATACCTGGTCGAGATTATTGTCACGGCGGCGATTTAAGGCGTCGACGTTGAACCTGCCGATCTCTTCCCCTCGCCCGGCAGGGCAGAGGGGGGGCGCTGGCCGCTGCGCAACTGCCCTATGGCTCCGGGCGTTCGGTATGCGAAAAGCCAAATCGTTGGCTTTTCGCCAGCCTTCGGCTGGACACGCCTCACCCCTGCGACGGCGTGAACCTTGCCACCAGCGTGTGGCTTTCCGCCGGATAGATAAACCGCACATGCGTAACCGGGCGTTCAGCGCTCCAGGTGCGGCGCTCGACCACCAGGCAGGGCGCGCCCGGATCGATGTCGAGCGCGTCGGCGATAGCCTCGTCGGCGGCCATGGCACGGATGCGGTGCTCGGCCTCGCTCCATGGTACGCGGCCGATCAGCCAGGGGCCGGCGGCGATCTCCAGAAACTCTTCGTCGCCGGCTTCCGGAACCGCGGAAAGATTGATCAGGCGCTGCTCGAGCGCGAATGGCCGTTCGCCGGCAAAATGCAGGCCTTCGACCCATAGCACCGACCCCGTGGCGGACAGCCCTAGCAGTGCTCTGTCCTCCGCGTTGCTGCGGCGCTTCAGCTGTTCCAGCCGCTCGTAGCGATAGGGCAGGCCGAGCGCTTCGACCTCGATCCTGATGTCGTGAAGTTCCAGCACCGCCGCCTGCGACTGCGGGCGGCGGACGAAGCTGCCCGAGCGGCGGCGGCGTTCGATCAGCCCGGCCTTGGCCAACTGCGACAGCGCCTTGTTCACGGTCATGCGCGAGCAATTGTACTCGGTCGTCAGTTCGTGCTCGAAGGGGATGCGATGTCCGGGCGCCCAGGCGCCAGACAGGATCCTTTCCCTGATGTCGGACAGGATGCGCTGGTGCAGAGAGATGCTCTCTGCGCCGTCAATATCATCTGCCTCGATCAAGCTCATCAAACGTCCTGCTTCAGTTCTGCGAGAGGTCGGTCATGACTTTGCGGAACCGCTCGGCTATAGCCGCGCGCTTGGCATGCCTGCCGCCGCTGACCTGCTTCTTGCCGTGCACCCAGACGCAATCGATCGTGCTGCCATTGGCGAAGATCCAGGCATCGAGGATGGCGTCGCCGGTCTTGCCGGCCAGCGAAGGATGGCCGGCGTCGAGCGAGACGAAATCGGCCGGACCGCCGGCAACAATCCGTGACGAGCCGGCGCCGAGCGCACGGCCGCCGCCCTCGAGCGCGGCATCGAACAGCGCCCGCCCGGTCGAGCCACCGGCCACGGCCAGCACATTGCGAGCGCGGTGGGCGAGGCGCTGCGAATATTCGAGCTGCCTCAGCTCGTCGGGCAGGCCGATCAGCACGTTGGAATCGGAGCCTATGCCAAAGCGGCCGCCATTCTCGATGAACAGGGAGGCCGCAAAGGTGCCGTCGCCGAGATTGGCCTCTGTGATCGGGCAGAGGCCGGCAATGGCGCCGCTCCTGGCCATGCCGATCGTCTCCGCATCGGTCATATGGGTGGCGTGGATCAGGCACCAGCGCTGGTCGACTTCGGCTTTGGCCAGCAGTAATTCGACCGGGCGTGCGCCGGACCAGGCCAGGCAGTCCTCGACCTCCTTCACCTGTTCTGCGACGTGGATGTGGATCGGCCCATCCGGCGCCAAAGCAGCAATTTGGCTCAATTCCTCCTGTGTGGCGGCGCGCAGACTGTGCGGGGCGACACCGACGACAGCCTGATTCAACCCGCGAACCGATTCGCGGGACTTCTCAACAAGCCGGGAGAACCGATTCACATCGTTGATGAATCGCTTTTGCCCTTCGTTCGGAGCCGCTCCGCCGAACGAGGAGTGCGCGTAAAATACCGGCAGCAGCGTCAGGCCGATGCCCGTTTCGCCGGCGGCGGCGGCGATGCGCTCGGCCATCTCGGCAAGATTGGCGTAAGGGTTTCCGTCGCGGTCGTGGTGCAGATAGTGAAATTCGCCGACGCGGGAAAAACCGGCCTCCAGCATCTCGACATAGAGCTGCGCGGCGACCGCCTCGACCTGATCGGGCGTCATCGACAACGCGAAGCGGTACATAACCTCGCGCCAGCTCCAGAAACTGTCGGCGGAGGGGCCGCGAAGCTCAGCCAGGCCGGCCATGCCGCGCTGGAAGGCGTGGCTGTGCAGATTGGGCATGCCGGACACGACAATGGCGTGGCGCTCGTCGCCGGCCTGCGGAATGGCGGCCGCTTCGACAGAGGCGATGCGGTCCCCATCGACCGCGATCCTGACATTGCCTTGCCAGCCCTTCGGCAGCAGCGCCTGTTCCGCAAAGATCGCCGTCACGTCTGTCTCCAAATCTGCATGCCCGGGCGACGAGACCACTTGCGTCGCGTTTCAATATGTATATACATAATTGCCATCCTTTCAAATGGAAAAGATGATGGGTGGAGCAGACGGGAAGAGCGGCCATCGTGTCTGGCGTAATGCGCGCCTGGCGACCATGGCCGACGGTGTGGCTGGTCTCGGCATTGTCGAGAAAGGCGCGATCGCCGCGCGCGATGGTGTCATTGTTTATGCGGGCGCCGAAGCAGACATGCCGGCTTCGGCGGGGCAGGGCGCCGAGACCGTCGATTGCGAGGGCCGCTGGATCACGCCGGGCCTGATCGATTGCCACACGCATCTTGTCTATGCGGGCAACCGCGCCAACGAATTCGAGATGCGGCTGGCCGGCGCAACCTATGAGGAAGTCGCCCGGGCCGGCGGCGGCATCGTGTCTTCGGTCAGGTCGCTGCGCGCGGCAAGCGAGGATGACCTCGTCGCCCAGGCGCTGCCGCGCCTCGATGCGCTGATGGCCGAAGGGGTCACGACGGTCGAGGTCAAGTCGGGCTATGGCCTTGATCTCGACAACGAGAAGAAGTCATTGCGTGCCGCCCGTCGGCTGAGCGGCGAACGGGCGGTGACGATCCGCACGACCTGTCTGGCTGCCCACGCACTGCCGCCCGAAGCCAAGGGTGACAAGGATGCCTTCATCGATCTCGTCGCCAAGCAGATTGTTCCCGCGGTTGCCGCCGATGGACTGGCCGATGCGGTCGACGGTTTTTGTGAAGGCATAGCATTCTCGACGGAACAGATGGCGCGCGTCTTCGACAAGGCGAAAGCGCTCGGGCTGCCGGTGAAACTCCATGCCGACCAGCTTTCGAATCTGCACGGCGCCGCGCTGGCCGCCAGCTATGGTGCGTTGTCGGCGGATCATCTCGAATACACCGATGAAGCAGGCGCCGCCGCGATGGCGAAGGCCGGCACGGTGGCGACCATCCTGCCCGGCGCCTATTACTTCATCCGCGAGACCAAGAAGCCGCCTGTCGAGCTGTTCCGCAGCCATGGCGTGAAGATGGCGGTGGCGACGGACAGCAATCCCGGTACTTCGCCGCTCACCTCGCTGTTGCTCACCATGAATATGGCGGCGACGCTCTTTGGCCTGACCGTCGATGAATGCCTTGCCGGCGTCACCCGCGAGGCCGCGCGGGCGCTTGGCCTTCTCGACAAGGCCGGCACGCTGGAAGCCGGCAAATCCGCCGACCTGGCGATCTGGGACATCGAGCGCCCCGCCGAACTCGTTTATCGCATGGGCTTCAATCCGCTCCATGCCCGTATCTGGAGAGGACAATGACCGAACTGACCCTGAAGCCCGGCAATGCGACGCTGGCCGACTGGCGCGCCATCTATCGTGGCGCAGTGCCGAAGCTGGATGAGGCCAGCCGTCCAAAAATCAAGGCGAGCGCCGAGGCCGTCGCCAGGATCGTTGCCAAGGGTGATCCCGTCTATGGCATCAACACCGGCTTCGGCAAACTGGCCAGCGTGCGCATCCCCGCCGGCGATCTCGAGACCTTGCAGCGCAATATTGTGCTGTCGCACGCCGCCGGCGTCGGCGAGCCGATGCCGGTTGCAATTGCCCGCCTGATGATGGCGCTGAAACTTGCCAGCTTGGCGCAAGGTGCGTCTGGGGTGCGCCCCGAAACCATCGATTTGCTGGAAGCCATGCTCGCCAACGACGTCATCCCGGTGGTGCCGGCGCAAGGCTCCGTCGGCGCGTCCGGCGATCTCGCACCTCTGTCGCACATGACGGCGGTGATGATCGGCGTCGGCGAATGCTTTACCCCGCATGGCCGGTTCCCGGCCAAGGTCGCGTTCGTCTCGCACGGCCTGGAGCCGGTGACGCTCGGCGCCAAGGAAGGCCTGGCGCTGCTCAACGGCACGCAGTTTTCGACCGCCTACGCGCTCGCCGCTTTGTTCGAAGCCGAAGTGCTATACCAGTCGGCGCTGGTTGCCGGCGCGCTGTCGACCGATGCTGCCAAGGGGTCCGACGCGCCTTTCGATCCGCGCATTCATCTGCTGCGCAGGCATCGAGGTCAGATCGAGACGGCGGAGGCGCTGCGCAATCTGATGGCCGGCAGCGCCATCCGTGAATCGCACCGGGTCGGCGACGAGCGGGTGCAGGATCCGTACTGCCTGCGCTGTCAGCCGCAGGTGATGGGCGCCGCGCTCGACGTGCTGCGCAAGGCCGCCGATACGCTCGGCACCGAAGCCAATGGCGTGACCGACAATCCGCTGATCTTCGCCGAGGACGACACCGCCCTTTCCGGCGGCAATTTCCACGCCGAGCCGGTGGCTTTTGCCGCCGACATGATCGCACTGGCCGTCTGCGAGATCGGCTCGCTGTCGGAACGCCGCATCGCGATGCTGGTCGACCCGGCGCTGTCCGGCATGCCGGCCTTCCTGACGCCGAAGCCCGGCCTCAACTCCGGCTTCATGATCCCTCAGGTGACGGCGGCCGCACTCGTTTCGGAAAATAAGCAGAAGGCCTATCCGGCCAGCGTCGATTCCATCCCGACCTCGGCCAACCAGGAAGACCACGTCTCGATGGCCGCACACGGCGCGCGCCGGCTGATCGGCATGGTCGAGAATGCCACGGCGGTGATCGGCATCGAATTGCTGGCCGCCGCCCAGGGCTGCGATTTCCACCAGCCGCTGGCGTCGAGTGCTGCCCTGGAAGCGGTGCGCAAGCTGGTCCGGGCCGAGGTGCCGCATCTCGACAATGACCGCCACTTCCACCCCGACATGGAAAAGGCGATCGCCACGGTGCGCAGTGGTGCGACCGTGAAGGCTGCCAGCGCGGTGGCGCTGCCGTCGATTGCGGGAGCGGCGTGATGGCCGCCACACCCTGGCTCACCGTCAACCGAGGCACAGCGCCGTTGCTGGTGTCGATCCCGCACACTGGCATCGACCTCGCTGGCCTTGAACCCCGGCTGGTGTCGCCCTGGCTCGGCCGCCGCGATTGCGACTGGTGGATCGACAAGCTGTATGACTTCGCCGGAAGCCTCGGCGCCACGGTCGTCCACACCGCGATCTCGCGCACAGTCATCGACGTCAATCGCGACCCGTCCGGCGCCTCGCTCTACCCTGGCCAGGCGACCACCGGTCTGTGCCCGACCGAGACCTTCGATGGCGATCCGCTTTACCGCGAGGCTGAAGAGCCGGGGCCGTCGGAGGTCGACGAGCGTCGCGAAAAATTCTTCATGCCCTACCACGCTGCCTTGCAATCTGAGATCGACCGCTTGCGTGGCTTGCACGAAAAGATCGTCCTTTACGACTGCCACTCGATCCGTTCGGTGCTGCCGCGTCTGTTCGAGGGCAGGCTGCCGGTGTTCAATCTCGGCACCAATGACGGCAGCAGCG
Source organism: Mesorhizobium intechi (assembly GCF_002879535.1). Taxonomy (GTDB): domain Bacteria; phylum Pseudomonadota; class Alphaproteobacteria; order Rhizobiales; family Rhizobiaceae; genus Mesorhizobium; species Mesorhizobium intechi. The sequence continues at coordinate 11,881 of NZ_PNOT02000139.1, read as the reverse complement.
CCGATCCCGTCCTGCAGGAAAAGGTCGCCGAAATTCTCGCTGGAACCGGCGAGACATGGGTGGTCAACGGTCGCTTCAAGGGCGGCTGGATCACGCGCCATTTCGGCCAGCCGCAGAGCGGCGTGCATGCGCTGCAGATGGAACTCTCCAATCGTGGCTACATGCGCGAGCCCGAGGAGAAGGGCTCGCCGGACAATTGGCCGGTGCCTTATGACGTCGGATTTGCGGCGCCGATCCGCTTAACGCTGGAGAACATTCTGAATACCGCGATTGCCTGGGCGCAGGGCTGACCGGCAATTCTTCGGAGGAACGCAGTGATCGGACATGTCAGGACATTCCTTCTCGCGGCGGGGTTGGTTTTAGCTGCAATCATTTCGGCATTCGCCGCCGAAGTGGCGATGAGAGGGCCGGAAATTCTTGCCGATCTAAAGGGCGCGCAGGTCCAGGGCGACGGCTGGTCCCAAGACTTCGATGACGGCGGCGCAACCAGCTATGCCAGAGGCGACAGTCACCAGATAGGCCGCTGGGACGTGCGTGGTGACCAGTACTGCTCGCTGTGGCCACCCTCTGATGTTTGGGCCTGCTACACCATGACGATCGATTCCTCCAATCCTGCCAACGAGCGGATCACCTGGATTAGCGCCGACGGCTCCCGCAGCACCGCGCATCTCATTCGAAAGGGACAATGATGAACAATCCTCGACACAACATCCGTGAAGTCCGCGCGCCCCGCGGTGACAAGCTCAACGCCCGCTATTGGACGACCGAAGCGCCGCTGCGCATGCTGATGAACAATCTCGACCCCGATGTCGCCGAAAACCCCAATGAACTGGTCGTCTATGGCGGTATTGGCCGCGCCGCGCGCACCTGGAACGATTTCGACCGCATCGTCGCCTCGCTGAAGACGCTTGGCGAGGACGAGACGCTGCTGGTGCAGTCGGGCAAGCCGGTTGGCGTCTTCCGCACCCATGCGGATGCGCCGCGCGTGCTGATCGCGAATTCCAACCTCGTGCCGCACTGGGCGACCTGGGAGAAATTCAACGATCTCGATAGAAAAGGCCTGATGATGTACGGCCAGATGACGGCCGGCTCGTGGATCTACATCGGCACGCAGGGCATCGTGCAGGGCACCTACGAGACCTTCGTCGAGGCCGGCCGCCAGCACTATGGCGGCAACCTCAAGGGCAAGTGGATCCTGACCGGCGGCCTCGGCGGCATGGGCGGCGCCCAGCCGCTGGCCGCCGTGATGGCCGGCGCCTGCTGCCTGGCCATCGAATGCAACCCGGACTCCATCGATTTCCGCCTGCGTACCCGCTATGTCGACGAGAGGGCCGAGACGCTAGACGAGGCAATGGAGATGATCGAGCGCTGGACCAAGGCCGGCGAGGCGAAGTCCGTCGGCCTGCTCGGCAATGCCGCCGAGATCGTGCCGGAAATGTTCAGGCGCGGCATCCGCCCCGATATGGTCACCGACCAGACCTCGGCCCACGACCCCATCAACGGTTATCTGCCGAAGGGCTGGACCATGGCCGAGTGGCGTGAGAAGCGCGTCAGCGACCCGAAGGCGGTCGAGAAGGCGGCCCGGGCTTCCATGCGTGAACATGTCGAGGCGATGGTGGCCTTCTGGAACGCCGGTGTGCCGACGCTGGACTACGGCAACAACATCCGCCAGGTCGCGAAGGACGAAGGGTTTGAGAACGCCTTCGCCTTCCCCGGTTTCGTGCCGGCCTATATCCGCCCACTGTTCTGCCGCGGCATCGGTCCGTTCCGCTGGGCCGCTCTCTCCGGCGATCCCGAGGATATCTACAAGACCGACGCCAAGGTACGCGAACTGACGCCCGGCAACACCCATCTGCACAATTGGCTCGACATGGCGCGCGAGCGGATCTCGTTCCAAGGCCTGCCGGCGCGCATCTGCTGGGTCGGTCTCGGCGACCGCCACCGGCTGGGCCTCGCCTTCAACGAGATGGTGGCCAGGGGCGAACTCAAGGCGCCGGTCGTCATCGGCCGCGATCACCTCGATTCCGGCTCGGTCGCCTCGCCGAACCGCGAGACCGAGGCCATGAAGGACGGCTCGGACGCCGTGTCCGACTGGCCGCTGCTCAATGCGCTGCTCAACACAGCGTCGGGCGCCACCTGGGTGTCGCTGCATCATGGCGGCGGCGTCGGGATGGGCTTTTCCCAGCATGCCGGCATGGTCATCGTCGCCGACGGCACTCAGGACGCCGCCAGGCGCCTGGAGCGGGTGCTGTGGAACGATCCGGCGACCGGCGTCATGCGCCACGCCGATGCCGGCTACGACATCGCGATCGGGTGCGCCAAGGAGCACCAGCTCAATTTGCCCGGCATTCTCGGCTGACAGGCTGAAATCATGCGCATTCTTCGTGCCGCCGACTACCGCGTCATGCCGTGGAAGAACGGCGGCGGCACGACGACCGAAATCGCCGTCTCGCCCAACGGCGCCGGCCTTGACGAATTCGACTGGCGCGTGTCGATAGCCCGCGTCAAGGGCAGTGGGCCGTTTTCCAGCTTTGCCGGCATAGATCGCACGCTGTCGGTGCTGGAAGGCGATGGCATCGTGCTCGATGTCGCTGACCGGCCCGCGGTGCGGCTGACGCCGGCGTCCGCGCCTTTTGCCTTTCCAGCAGACCTGCCGACCAGTGCCACGCTGATCGCCGGCCCGATCACCGACCTCAACGTCATGACGCGCCGCGGTCGCGCGCTGCATACGGTCGAGCGCCTGGCCATTTCGCAGCCTGTGGACATCGCGACTCGGGCCGGTTCGGCCCTCATTCTTTGCCACAAGGGCGAAGCTGTTTTCCCGGAGGCTGGGTCAATTCGCCTCGGGCCGCTCGACACGCTGCTGGTCGGGCCGGAGACGCCTATCCTGAAGGTCAAGCCGGCGCGGGATATGACGCTGTTCGTGGTCCGGATAGCCACCGCCGCCTGACGCTTTCGCGCCAACGGTTACCGCCTGTTTCCAAACATGATCGCACGCCGGCGAAATATAGCGTAAGCTCCTGCCGGGATCACGAAAAAGCCCGAATCCTCTCCGTCGATCGATCCTGACGAGAGCGAGGGGCGCTCGTCTTTGAGTTTGGTCGAAAGATGACGCTCTGTCGTGGTGCGGAAACAAACTTTCGGCATAGGGGTTGATGCAACCAATTGCATTTGAACCGGTTTTAGGGCCATTGCCGTGGCGGTGACGCCGCTGAGTGCCCGCTTACGGAATTTTCAATGAATATTCAGACGAATCCTGCCCAGATCGAGAAGACAAGCGCGAGCTTCCCGGCCATCACGGAAGAGCCGATAAGGTCGACATTCCTGCCGGAGGAGCGCCTGAGGCTGCTCGGCGAAAGCCTGGCAAAGGGCGATCTCGCCGACCTTTTCGGCCTGATCCCCTTCGATTTCCAGGCCCGCATCCGCGACAGCGCCAAGAGGATCCTCGAAGTCTACCGTTCGACTAATGCGGCGCAGGCCAAGGGTGAAACGATCACCCCGGCCGCGCAATGGCTGCTCGACAACAACTATCTGGTCGAGGAAACCATTTTTCAGGTCAAGCGCGACCTGCCGCGCCGCTTCTATCGTCAGTTGCCAACGCTGAAACTGCCTGACGGCGGCACCGTGCCGCGCGCGCTGGCGTTGGCCTGGACCTATGTGGCGCATTCGGACAGTTCGGTCTCGGCGACCATGTTCAAGTCCATCGTCCAGGGTTTTCAGTCGGTCGAGCCGCTGAAGATCGGTGAACTCTGGGCGCTGCCGTCGCTTTTGCGCTTCGTGCTGATCGAAAATCTCCGCCGGCTGGCCGTCAGGGTCAATCGCACCCGCCAGATGCGCCAGATCGCCAACGACGTGGCCGACAAGGTGCTGGCGACCGACGGGAGTGCCGACCGCCAGGCGATCCTGGCCAATTTCAGCGCTCACGCGCAGGACACCACCTTTGCCACGCAGCTTCTCTATCGCTTGCGCGATGGCTCGCAGAACGCCGGCAAGGCCCTGGAATGGCTGGAAGGCGAGCTCGAAAAGACCGGCTCCGATGCCGAGGAGATCATCATCTCCGAGCATCACACGCTGTCCAGTGGCAATGTCACGACCGGCAACATCATCCGCGGCCTGCGCCTCATCAACGATGTCGACTGGACAGTCTGGTTCGAAGGCGTCAGCCGCATCGACACCGTGCTGCGCGAGCGCACCGATTTCGCCGCGCTCGACTTCTTCTCGCGCGACCAATACCGCACCGCGATCGAGGAACTTGCCCGCCGCTCGAACCTGTCGGAATATCGCGTCGCTGAAAAGGCGATCGAACTGGCCGGCCAGGCCGCTAGCGAACACGCCGCCAGCGAACACGTGTCGGCCGGCGACGGCGACGATTCCGCTCCGGCTCCGTCCGCGCATACCGATGTCGGCTTCTTCCTCGTCGGTCCGCGCCGTCTGGAGCTGGAAAAAGCGATCGACTATCGGCCCACCATCAGCCAGACGGTCAAGCGGACCTTCGCCAAGACCGGATGGTTGGGCATCGTCCTGCCTGTTTTCGCACTGACGGCGCTGCTTCTTGTCCTCACCGGCAACGCGTTGGCCAATCTCGGCCTTTCGGTGACCTCGATCGTCCTGATGCTGGCGCTGTTTGCCGTGCCGGCGAGCGAAGGCGCGCTGGCCTTCTTCAACACTGTCGTCTCGCTCTTCCTCAAGCCGACACGCCTGATCGGCTACGACTACAGGCACGGTGTGCCGCCCGAGGCGCGCACGCTGGTGGTTGTGCCATCGCTCATCGGCTCGCGCGACGATGTCGAGGAAAACATCCGCAACCTCGAAGTCCACTACCTTGCCAATCTGGTGGACGAGATCCATTTCGCGCTGCTGTCGGACTGGCCCGACAGCAAGATCGAGATCGATGCGGCCGACACCGAGATCCTCGAATATGCCCGCGCCGAGATCGCCCGTCTCAACGCCCGCTATCCCGCACAAGGCGCGCCGCGCTTCTACATCCTGCATCGCCGCCGCCTCTTCAACGCCGCTCAAGGGGCCTGGATGGGCTGGGAGCGCAAGCGTGGCAAACTGCATGAGCTTGACCTTTTGCTGCGTGGCGACAGCGACACGACCTTCCTGCCGCTTGACGTGCCGCTGCCGGAAAAAGTCGTGCATGTAATGACGCTCGACGCCGACACGCGCACCACACGCGATGCGGTGGCGAGCCTCGTCGGCAAGCTCTGCCATCCGCTCAACCGTCCGCATTTCGACGCCGCCAGGCGCATCGTCACCGCCGGCTACACGATCCTGCAGCCCCGCATCACCGCTTCGCTGACATCGGGCGACGAGGCCTCGTTCTTCCAGCGTGTGTTCTCGGCCAATCGCGGCCTGGACCCCTATGTCTTCGCTGTCTCCGACCTCTATCAGGATGTCTTTAGCGACGGGTCCTTCACCGGCAAGGGCCTCTATCATGTCGATGCGTTCGAAGCCGCCTTGCAAGGCCGCATCGAGGAAAACACCGTGCTCAGCCACGATCTGCTCGAAGGCGCGCTGGCGCGCGCGGCGCTGGTCACCGACGTCGAACTGGTCGAGGACTATCCGACCCGCTACTCGGTGGACGCCTCGCGTCACCATCGCTGGGCCCGCGGCGACTGGCAGCTTCTGGGCTTCATCCTCGATCCGCGCTCCGGCGTTCCGGCCCTGTCGCGCTGGAAGATGGTCGACAATCTGCGCCGCTCGCTGACGCCGATCTTCTGGGTGATGGCGGCGATTGCCGGCTGGACCCTGCTGCCCTTCACGCAGGCCGCGCAATGGCAGGCCTTGCTGATCCTCAGCCTGTTCATGGCGCCGACCTTCGATGTCGTCAACGCCATCCTGCCCAAGAGCGGCGATCAGACGCCGCGCGGTCATTTCTCGGCGCTGGCGCGCGATGTCGCCTTCGGCACCGCCATGGTGGCGCTGAAGATCGTGCTGATGGCGCACAACGCCTGGATGATGGGCGACGCCATCGTGCGCACGCTCTACCGGTTGTTCGTCAGCCGCCAGAATCTTCTGGAATGGCGCACCGCTTCCCAGGCTCACAAGGCCGGCGACAACGATGTCGGCTCCTATTACGGCATGATGTACGGCGCCGTCATCATCGGCATCGTCGGACTGGCCATTCCGGTGCTGGCCGATTCCACCGGCGCCTTCGTCGCCTTCTTCTTCGCCCTGTTCTGGATCGGCTCGCCGGCGATCGCCAGCTGGATCAGCCGCTCGGCCGAAACCGAGGATCGGCTGCGCATATCGCAGGCCGATATCCACACGCTGCGCACCATTGCGCGGCGCACCTGGCACTATTTCGAAAGCTTCGTCACGGCGGAGCATCACAATTTGCCGCCGGACAATTTCCAGGAAAGCCCGGCACCGGTCGTGGCGCCGCGCACGTCGCCGACCAATGTCGGCGTCTATCTCCTGTCGGTGGTCTCGGCGCGCGATTTCGGCTGGATCAGCCTGTCGGATGCCATCACCCGCATCGACGCCACCATGACGACCATAGAGAGCATGCCGCGCCACCGCGGCCATCTCTTCAACTGGTACGACACCACGACGCTGAAGCCGCTGTACCCGCTCTACATTTCGGCTGTCGACAGCGGCAATCTCGCCGGCCATCTGGTGGCCGTGGCGGCTGCCTGTGCCGAATGGGCGGAAGCGCCTTCCGTTCACCTCCAGGGTGATTTCGAAGGCATTCTCGACACGGTCACCATCCTGAGCGAAAGCCTCGATGAGTTGCCCGACGATCGTCGTCAGCTCAGGCCTCTGCGCCAGCGTCTCGTCGATCGGCTGGACGGCATGCGGCGTGCCGTCGAGACGATCAAGGCGCAGCCGGAAATGGCCTCGATCCGCACCATCAACCTCGCCGTGCTGGCGGGCGAGATCCGCAAGCTGGCCACCGCCATCCACACCGAGGCGGCCTCGGCCCAGAGCGACATCATCGTCGACTGGGCGGCGAGGCTGGAAGCCACATGCGAGGCACATGTCCATGATGCCCACAGCGACGACAACGCCGTCGAAGCGCTGCGCGCCAAACTTCTGACCTTGCGCGAGCGCACCCGTCGTTTCGCCTTCGAGATGGAATTCGCCTTCCTGATGCGGCCGGAACGCAAGTTGCTGTCGATCGGCTACCGGGTCGAGGAACACCAGCTCGACGAAAGCTGCTACGACCTTCTCGCCTCCGAGGCGCGGTTGACCAGCCTGTTCGCCATCGCCAAGGGCGACCTGCCGACCGAACATTGGTTCCGGCTCGGCCGTCCGATCGTCGAGATCGGTTTCCAGGGCGCGCTGATGTCCTGGTCGGGCTCGATGTTCGAGTATCTGATGCCGCCGCTGGTGATGAAGGAGGCGCAGGGCTCGATCCTCAACCAGACCAGCAAGCTGATCATCAAGCGTCAGATCCAGTACGGTCGCCAGAAAAACGTGCCCTGGGGCATCTCGGAAGCGGCCTACAACGCCCGCGACCGCGAACTGACCTACCAGTACACGAATTTCGGCGTGCCCGGGCTTGGGCTGAAGCGCGGTCTTGGCCAGAACACGGTGATCGCGCCCTACGCCACCATATTGGCGGCGCAGTTCAACCCGCGCGAAGCCGTGCAGAATCTGGCGCGTCTGCGCGACATCGGTGCGCTTGGCCCGCATGGTTTTTACGATGCGGTCGACTTCACACCGCAGCGCGTGCCTGAAGGGACCAACCACGCGGTCGTGCTGAACTACTATGCGCACCATTCGGGCATGTCGATCGCGGCGGTCGCCGACGCGATCTTCGAGGGTCGTCTGCGCGACCGCTTCCACAGCGATCCGGTTATTGAATCGGCTGAACTCCTGCTGCAAGAAAGGGCGCCGCGCGACATCCCGACCGCGACCGTCAGGACCGAAGCCGACGAGCGCGCGAAAGACGAGACCGAAACCGAGAGCCCCGACACACGCATCGTGCTCGATCCCCTGCGGGCGCTGCGCTCGACCAATGTGATGTCGAACGGTCGTTATTCGGTGATGGTGACGGCAACCGGCTCCGGCTACAGCCGCTGGGGCGATCTTTCCGTTACGCGCTGGCAGCCGGATCCGGTGGAGGACCGTCTGGGCTCCTACATCTTCCTGCGTGACGTCAGCACTGGAGACTGGTGGTCGGCAACGGCGGAGCCAAAGCGCGCGGCCGAGGAGAAGGTGCAGACCCTGTTCTCCGACGACAAGGCGAGCTTCGTCAAATTGGTCGGCACGTTGCGCTCCGAGGTCGAATGCATCGTCGTTTCCGAAGGCAATGGCGAGGGCCGTCGCATCACGCTCTACAATGAAAGCACGTCCGATCGTTTCATCGAGGTGACGTCCTTTGCCGAACTGGTGCTGGGTTTGGAGGCCTCCGATAACGCGCATCCGGCCTTCTCGAAGATGTTCGTGGAGACCGAAATCGCTGCCAACAACGGAGCGATCTTCGCCACGCGCCGCAAGCGCGAAACCAGCGAGCCCGATATTGCCCTGGCGCATTTCGTCACCGATCCGTCCGGTCCGGCGCGCGATGCCGAGGCCGAGACGGACAGGCGCGCCTTTATCGGCCGTGGCCGCTCGATCGTCGATGCCGCCGCTTTCGATCCGGGCGCCAGGCTTGGCGGTCATTCCGGCTTCACGCTCGATCCCATCGCCTCGCTGCGCCGTCAGGTGCGCGTGCCCGCAAACAAGAAGATATCCCTGACCTTCTGGACCGTCGTCGGGGCCAACCGCACGGAACTGGAAGAGGCGATAAACCGCCTCGACCATCAGGAGAGCTTTGCCCGTCAGGCCATGCTGGCCTGGACGCGCAGCCAGGTGCAGACCCGTCATATGGGCCTCAGCCTGACCGACGCCGCCAATGTGCAGAAACTGGCGCGCTATCTGATTTACCCGGACGCGTTCCTGCGCTTGCCGGCCGAATCCATCGCTTCGGGGCTCGGCAAGCAGTCGAGCCTGTGGCCGACCAGCATTTCGGGCGATTTCCCGATCTTCCTGGTCAGGATCGGCGACGTCGCCGATCTGGAAATCGTCGCCCAGGCGTTGCGCTTCCAGGAATACATGCGCACCCGCGGCATGATGATCGACTTCGTCGTCGTCAACGAGCAGGCCTCCTCCTATGTCCAGGACCTGCAGCGCGCGGTCGAGACGCTGTGCGAAAACAGCCGTCTGCGCGGCAAGGAACTCGGTCCCCGCCAGCACATCTTCGCGGTGCGCCGCGACCTGATGGAAGAGACCACCTACAAGACGCTGCTCGCCGTCGCCCGGGTGGTGCTGCACACGCGCAACGGCACCATCTTCGATCAGATCGAACGGGCCGAGGCGGCTGCCTTGCAGGCGCGCGACGGCCTGCCGTCCACCGGATTGCCGGCTCCGCGCGACATCCCGGCACTCGTGGCGCATGCCTTTGCCTCGCAGTCCGTGGCGGATGTCAGTGCCGATGGCTCTGGCCTCAGCCAATGGAACGGCTTTGGCGGTTTCGACGGCGACGGACGGCACTATGTGGTGCGTCTGGCTGGCCGGCGCACCACGCCGCAGCCCTGGATCAATGTCGTCTCCAACGCCTCGTTCGGCTTCCACACCTCCGCAGAGGGGGCAGCCTTCACCTGGAGCCGCAACAGCCGCGACTACCAGTTGACCCCGTGGTCCAACGATCCGGTCTCGAACCGGCCGGGCGAGGGCATCTATATCTACGATCAGGCCAGCGGCAGGGCGTTCTCGCCGATCGCCGCCGTGGTGCGCGATCCCTCGATGACCTACGAGGCCTGGCATGGCCAGGGCTTCTCCACCTTCCGCACGAAGCGCGGGCCGCTGTCGATGGACCTGACCCATGTGGTCGACCCGGTCGATCCGGTGAAGATCACGCGGCTGCGCATCCAGAATTCAGGCCCGGTGCCGGCGCGTCTGCGCGTCTATGCCTATGCCGAATGGGTGCTTGGCGGACATCGGTCGCGCACGGCCGCCACCATCGTCCCGTCCCGCGACGGGGCGACCGGCGCATTGCTGGCGCAAAACCCCTATGGGCTCGATTTCAGCGAGCGCGTGGCCTTCCTGGCCGCCGACGCCGCTGTCCATTCGGTGACGTCGGATCGTTCGGAGTTCCTCGGCCGGCACGGGTCGAGCGAACTGCCGCAGGCGGTGCTGACCGGCGCGGCCCTGTCGGGCCGGGTCGAAGCCGGCGACGATCCTTGCGCGGCGATCGCCCGCGACGTCGAGATTCCGGCCGGGGGCGACGTTACGCTGCTCTGGCTGCTCGGCGATGCCGACACCCCGGCGCAGGCGAGCGCGCTGGTGCTGAAGCACCGGGGCCAGGATTTCGACCAGCGCCTGGCCGACAATGAGCGCGAGTGGCGCGGTTTCCTCGACACCATCCAGGTTGAGACGCCGGACAAGGCGCTCAATGCAATGGTCAATCACTGGCTGCCCTATCAGAGCCTTGCCTGCCGCATCCGCGCCCGCTCGGCCTTCTACCAGGCAAGCGGCGCTTTCGGCTTCCGCGACCAGCTGCAGGACACGCTGGCGCTGTTGGCGCATGATCCGACACTGGCGCGCGACCAGATACTCAACGCCGCGCGACGCCAGTTCCCGGAGGGCGACGTGCAGCATTGGTGGCTGCCGCGCACCGGGGCCGGCGTGCGTACCATGATTTCCGACGACGTGGTCTGGCTGGCCCACGCCACGGCGCGCTATCTCAGTGTGACCGGCGACGCCGCCATCCTCAAGGAGCAACTGCCTTTCATCGACGGGCAGGCGCTGGGCGAGGGCGAGCACGATGCCTTCTTCACCCCGGAAATCTCGAAGAAGACGGTGTCGCTCTACGACCATTGCGCGCGGGCGCTCGACCTGGCCATCAAGCGCAGCAGTCCCGCCGGCCTGCCGCTGATCCTTGGCGGTGACTGGAACGACGGCATGAACCGTGTCGGCGAGCACGGCAAGGGTGAGAGCGTGTGGCTGGGCTGGTTCCTGCTGAAGACGCTGGGCGACTTCGCCCCCGTCGCCAAGAGCGAGGGCGACAGCAAGCGCGCGCAGGCCTGGGCAAAGCATGCCGAGGCGCTGAAACGGGCGCTCGAGAGCACGGCATGGGACGGCGAGTGGTACCGGCGCGGCAGTTTTGACGACGGCACGCCCTTGGGGTCGCGCACCTCCGAAGAGTGCAGGATCGACTCCATCGCCCAGTCCTGGAGCGTGCTTTCAGGCGAGGGCGACCCGGCACGGTCGACGACGGCGATGCAACAGGCGACCAGCCTGCTCGTCGACGACGAACTCAAGATCGTCAAACTGTTCACTCCACCCTTCTCGAAGACGCAGAAGGACCCCGGCTACATCAAGAGCTATCCGCCCGGCGTGCGCGAGAATGGCGGCCAGTACACGCATGCGGCGACGTGGTTCGTCACCGCGCTGGCCGAGATGGGGCAGACCGACGAAGCCTACCGATGCTTCTCCATGCTGAACCCGGTCAACCACGCATCCGACGAAGCCTCGGCCGAGAAATACCGCGTCGAACCCTATGTGGTGGCCGCCGATATCTATGCCGGAGACGACAAGGGCGGGCGTGGCGGCTGGACCTGGTACACCGGCTCGGCCGGCTGGCTCTACCGGGCGGCGGTCGAAAGCATCCTCGGCATCGAGCGGCGCGGCAAGCAGATCACGTTCCGGCCGAAACTGCCCAGCCATTGGGATGGCTACCAGGCTTCGCTCAAGATGCTGGGCGCCGAGATCAAGGTTCATGTCGTTCGCGACAAAAAGACCAAGACGATATTGCTTGAAGTCGATGGCTCGAAAACAAAGTCCGCGTCCTTCGAGCCGAAAGCTGGTACCCAGACCGAAGTCGTGGTCAAGATACCGTCGTAAAATCAATACGTTAGGTCATGGCGTCGCGCGTCCTTCAGGGCGCGCG
>NZ_PNOT02000042.1 GCF_002879535.1 Mesorhizobium intechi | reverse complement strand
CCAACTCAGGCGGGAATGCAGCTACAGGATAGAGGGCGGATTCCCGACCGCCCGCTTCTGGACGCTCTATGCCGCCGATCAATCGCTCGGCGTCGTCGAAACCGGCAAGCCGCGGCTTGCCGCGCTTCAGTCCTACGAGGTGCTGCGTCAAGCCGACAATTCGGTGACCATCTCGGCCGGCCATCACCCCATGCCAGGCAACTGGCTTCTGACCGGCGGGGCTGGACGGATGTATTTCGTCCTGACCTTCTACGACACGCCGATCGCCAGCAGCACCGGCCTGTCGGACATCTCGCTGCCCAGGATCGTGAAGGCCGGCTGCGATGCGTAATGTCCTGGCCGCGCTGCGCCGTCTTTTTCACGCCGTGCTGCTCGGCGTGGTCGGTGCGGGCATCGTCCACATCGTGGTGCTGCTTCTGGTGCCGGAATTTTCGGAACGCGATGCCTGGTCGCGACTGTCCATGGCATCCGACCTCTACCGGATGAACCGGCTCGACGCCGAGGCGGGTGGCGCGCCGGTGGTGAAATCGGTCGACCCGCTGTTCTATGCCACGGCCTGCCGGTTCGACCTCGAGGAAGGCATGGTGCGGATCAAGGCGCCGGGGAACGTTCCCTTCTGGTCGGTGTCGGTCTACGACCGCAACGGCCACAACATCTATTCCTTCAACGACCATACGGCCACCGACGGCAAGCTTGATGCCGTGGTGCTGACGCCGGCGCAGATGATCGACGTGCGCAAGGATTTGCCCGAGGACCTGCAGGGAGCGATCTTCGTCGAAGCGCCGATCGACGAGGGCATCTTCGTCATCCGCACCTTCGTTCCGGACGACAGCTGGAAGCCGATCGTGTCACGCTTTCTCGACCAGAGCTCCTGCGAGCTGCAGGATTTCTAGACTCTGTCTTTGACGCAATTCCCTAGACTCTTTCACGTTTTGACGGACGCGTATCCGGCGTTTGCGAAATAGTTGCGGCATTCGGCTGCCTCGATGGTTTGGACGAGGTGGCCGATGTGTCGCCAGGTGTCCTCGACGGTGCGTTTCTGCGCCTGGCGCATCCAGTGTTTGATCTTGGCGAAGGCCTGCTCGATCGGATTAAGGTCCGGCGAGTAGGGCGGCAGGTACCAGAGCCTGCGGCCTTGATCATTTGCCTGATGGCCGCGGACTTGTGGCTTCCCAGGTTGTCCATGACAACGATATCGCCGGGCTTCAGTGCGCTGATGAGCTGCTGTTCGACATAGGCGCGGAAGCATTGGCCGTTGATCGGTCCGTCGAAGACGCAAGGCGCCGCGAGCCGATCGCAGCGCAGCGCGCCGAGGAAGGTCAGTGTGCGCCAGTGGCCATGCGGAGCCAGGCCGCGCAGCCGCTTGCCCTTCGGCCCCCAACCGCGCAGCGGAGCCATGTTGGTCTTGATCCAGGTCTCGTCGATGAAGACCAGGTTCTGCGGATCGAGGCCGGCCTGCCAGGATCGCCACCGTTGGCGCCGGCGGGCAATATCGGCGCGTGCCTGCTCAAGGGCGAACAGCGTTTTTTTTGAAGCTCAGCCCCTCGCGGCGCAGGTATTGCCACACCGCATTGTGCGAGACCTTGACCCCGCGAGCGGCCAACTCATCCTTCAGGCCATGCAGCGTCAGATGCGGCGTCTCACGTATACGGCCCTCGATGAAGGCGCGATGCGGCTCCAGCACCCTTTTGCGATGTCCCCCCATCTTGCCCGGCGTAACTGAGCCGGTCGCCTGATGGCGCTGCAGCAGCTTCACGGCTGCCGAAGCCGAAATGCCAAACCGTTCAGCGGCCGACCGGCGGCTCTCGCCGCCCAAAACCGCCGCCACCACTCGTTCGCGAAGATCGTTGGAAAGAGGTCGAGTCATCAGATGCTGGCCTCCATTCCCAGCCAGCATCTTGAATCACAAAATCTACAAATCGGGAATCCCTTTCGATTCCGTCAAACCTTGAACCGCTCTAGGGAAAGCGCTGCGCATTCCCGGAAAAACCGCTTCACACTTTTCCTGATCCTGAAATTGCTCTGGCCAGAAGTCCAGAACTGACGGCCTGACGGACCAGGCCGCCGCTTCAGTGGTGCGGCACCGGCGTCCGTGGCGATCCCGGCTTGTCGGGGCCGGCAGGCCGAGCCTCGCCGGTGCTGGACCGCTCATAACGGATGCCGGGAAAGATGATCACCGCCGCCGGTATTTCGGTGGTTTGCTTGGCTCGATTACTCGGTGCCGCTCGCGGCACGAAAGACAGTACCATGCCCATGATTCGCGCATTCCTCTCGGTTTCCCCGGAGCACAACGCAACGCCTCCAAATATCATTAAGGCCGGCAGAGGGTTAACGGAGCGCTAACGGATCACCGCTAACTTGATCTTTGTCTTGAGGTCAGGAGGTTCTGACCGGAACAATCGCGAAACCGACACCGTCCCGGTTGAGCGTGGTCAAGGCTGTGTATCGAGTATCGGGTATCCTTCGTGTCATCTTCGGACTTCAGGCAAATCGCGATACGGACGGAATCGGGCAAGGCCGAAAGGCTGTTCCGCGCCGCGGTGTCGGCGTTCTGCTCGCTGACCCGCCCGTCGCGCCGCGAGATCGGCCAGCTCGAAGACCTGACGCTGCCGCTGTTCGACGATGTATCCGTCGAATCGCGACGCTACGTCGCCGCCGCCCTTTCCGAATGCGAGTATGCTCCCGCGGCACTCGTGCGCCGGCTGTGCGAGGAACCTGTCGACATTGCCGCGCCGCTGCTGATCCGCTCGCGCGCGGTCAGCGATATTGACCTCATTGCGCTGATCGGCCGGCACGGCCTGCCGCATGCGCGCGCCATAGCGCGCCGCAAGGACCTGAACCCGACCATTGCCGACCTGATCAGGGCGCTCGAACGGCCGACACTGGTGCGGGTGCGGGAACCGGACGTGCAAGCCTCCACGGAGCCAACCGTCGCAGCCGCGAATGCGGAAGCTGTCGAGCATAATGCTTCCAGCCAACGGTCTCCCGGCATTGCCGCCGAGGATGCGCGGCGCAGGCTGCGCTCCATGATGCGCACCGGCGACGAAGCATCGGCGGCGAAGGTCGATGCGTTCCCCGGGTCGGATACCTATGTCAAACTGCGCGAGACGGCGCTGACAGGGAACGCCGCGTTTTTCCAAACGGCGCTTGCGGACGCGCTCGACATTGATTTCCCGACCGCGCGCTCGCTGACTGCCAGCCAGAACTATGCATCACTGCTCGCGGCGCTGCGCTCGCTCGACTTCAGCGAAGACAGGGCTTTCCTGATCACGGTCGCCATCTATCCTGGCCTCTTCCCGCACCCCCAGGCCATCCGTACCTATCTCGACCGCTATCGCCTGCTGCATCGCGATGTGGCTCTGGACCGGGTACGGGGGTGGAAGGCCGAGGCCCTCTCCAGGATGGTTCGTGACGCGTCGCCCGCAAACAGCGACAACCGCCAGGCGTCGAAAGGCGACGAGGCCACGGCTCCCGCCCTCAGGGCGTCTTCACGGAAATAAGCTCCTCGACGGGAACGGTGCCGGCCTCGATCTCCACCACCCAGATGTCGGGATCGAACTTCTTTTCCCTTTCAAGCCGGGCATCGAGCACGGCCGGATCGTCGCCGGCGGCGAGAAGGCTGAAGAAACGGTCGTCGGGCTTGGCCGAATCGTAGCTTGTCTGCGGAGCCGGCCCGTAGAGGGCGACGTCACCCAGCCTGCCCCGCGTCAGCACGAAAACGGCACCGGCCTCGGTCGCGCCACGGTTGACCACGGCGGCAAATCCGCCGGCGCCGAAAACGCGGCGCACCAAGGCAGAAACCCACAGATCCGACGTGACGCGCATGAGAAAGCTCCGAAAGCGTGCGGGCTATCTAGCGACAATTCCGCCGCTCGGCGAGCCGTCGTTTCGGCCTCGTTGGTCGAACCTCAGTTGGTCAGACCGATCTCGCGCATCTTGACATAAACGATCTCGTCGGGCTCGCCGGTCTGCGGCAGGCCGAACAGCGACTGGAATTCCTTGATCGCCGCCTTGGTGCGCGCGCCGACGACACCATCCAGCTGCATATCGTCATTGCCGAACGCCTTGAGCCCGGCCTGGATCTTGACGATGCGGGGGTCGGGCCCCTGGGTCGGGGCGGCAGCTGTCCGCCCGGCATTCGCCTGCCCGGAATCTGTCTGCCCATTTGTCTGGAGGGACACCGGAACGGCGGCCTGCGTATCCGGGCGCGGCTGCGGTTTGGGCACGGAGGCGGTCTTCGGCGTAGCACCAAGCTGGTCGAGCAACAGGGCATCGATATCGCCGGAAGCGTTGAGACCGACCTTCTGCTGGTAGGCCTGTATGGCCTTGCGCGTGTTGGGGCCGGAGATGCCGTCGACCGTGCCGGAATAGAAGTCGAGGTCCTTCAATATGCCTTGCACCTGCTCGACCACCGGATCGCCCTTCATCGGTGCCGGCGCCGCATTGGGCCGCACGATGTTGATCGTTGTCTCCGGCTCGTCGGAGGCAGTGTGCGGAAACCCCTGGAAATTGCGGGTGGCGAAGAACGCACCGGCATGGGGGAAAGGCTGATACCACAGCGCATTCGCCGAGACATAGAACAGCGTCACCAGGAATGCCGTGGATCCGCCCACCAGGACCGGGTTGCGCGAAATCATCCCGCCGACGGCCACGGCGCCATCCTGGAAGGCGTTGCTGCGGCGTTTGACCGCCTTAGGCTGTTTTGCGGAGCGAGCCATTTCGGTCCCCTTTCGCCCTCGTCACCGGCATCGTCAGCACCCCTGCCTCGTTCGCCGGGCGCCCCTTCGGCCCGTTGACCGGCAGGCTGATGGTCACCGTGGTGCCCTCGCCCGGCATGCTTTCGATGGACATGGTGCCTTCGTGCAGCGCCACCAGCCCCTTCACCAGTGAAAGGCCAAGGCCCGTGCCCTCGAAACGGCGCGTATAGTCGTTCTGGATCTGGGTGAAGGGCTTGCCGAGATTGGCGAAATCCTCCTCGGCGATGCCGATGCCGGTGTCCCTGACCCAGAAATGCAGGCGCGAACCGATCCGCTTGGCGCCAACGACAACATCGCCGCCGTTGGGCGTGAACTTGATCGCATTGGAGACGAGATTGATCAGCATCTGCTGCACGGCGCGGCGATCGGCGTTGATGTCGCCGGCGTCCGGAGCGATCTGCGTCTGCAAATCGATGTTCTTGGCCTGCGCCTGCAGCCGCATCATCGACTGGCACATGTCGACGGCTTCCATGAACCGGAACGGCTCCGGATCCGCCGTGTAGGCGCCCGATTCGATCCTCGACACATCGAG
Organism: Mesorhizobium intechi; assembly: GCF_002879535.1. Lineage (GTDB taxonomy): Bacteria > Pseudomonadota > Alphaproteobacteria > Rhizobiales > Rhizobiaceae > Mesorhizobium > Mesorhizobium intechi. The sequence goes on along the minus strand of NZ_PNOT02000042.1, from coordinate 37,542 downwards.
TATGGATGTCACGACGGCCAGAAGGTGCTGCCCCGAATCCCGCACCAGGGTGACATATTCCTTCTGGCGCGGATCCTTGAAGGCGCCGAACATCTCATGCAGCAGCATATCCGAGAAGCCGATGATGGCGTTCAGCGGCGTGCGCAGTTCATGGCTGACCACCGCCAGGAACCGGCCCTTGGCCACTTCCGCGGCTGCCGCGGTCTCATTGGCCTGCGCCAGTTCCTCACGCAGACGGGCAGTCTCGTCATTCTCGCGCAGCACCAGCGTGAAGACGTCCCTCTGCTCCTCGCCACGCAGGAGTTCGAGCAGGAATGGCCGGTAGTTATCGGCCATCGAGCGCGTGTCATTCTGGCCATTGCCGTCCTGGGGCAGCCTGACGCGCAATTCGAGGCGGCGCGAGGCAGCGCCATCGCGCATGTCGGCCAGGGCGCTGAGATAGGAGACACGGTCCGACAGATGGACACGGTCGAAGAAGCCGGTTCCGGAAAGCAGTTCCGGCGGCAATTTCAAAAGCGTGCGTGCCTTGGCGGACGCATCGAGCACCTCGCCATGGCGGGCGACCCGCAGGATCACAGCGTCGATGATGTCTTCCAGCCGATCGCCGGTATCCAGCGTATCGGCCGCACCGGCGCTTTCGCTAAACGCCGACAGGCGCGGGATCAGCGTCAGCGCCCAGGCCAGCGGCACCAGCCAATGCCAGGCCGCGATCTGCGCGCCCGCGAAGGGCAAGAAGGCGCCAGCCAGAGGCTGAAGGGCAATGGCGGCAATGGCCGAGACCGCTCCCCACAGGGCAGCACGCCGCGAAGCGCCGATCCACCAGGCCTCGAAGGGCAGCGCCACGGCAAGCACGGCGACGGGAGAGCTCAACCCGCCGGCGGCGGCGATCAGACCGGCAAGGGCAACAGCAGCCATCGCCAGGACAATCGGTGCCGCCACGGGCATCTTGCCGGTAGCCGCCACCAGCAAGGCGACGAACCAGCACAGGCCGAAGGCGGCAAAGATGGCGGCCATGGTCACAGCGGCGCCCATGCCTGATGTGACCAGCGTGACCGCGGCACCGGCGGCCAAGAATGGCGCGGCCAGCATGACACCGATGAAACGGCGTTGGCGCTCGCGGCCGCTCTGCCCGAGAATGGAGGGATGGACCATACGTTCGCAACCGGCGGCAATCGCGCCAGGCAATTCAGCGTATCTGGCCTTGATCGGCATCAACTCAACGCACTCGCACTCGTCGTGAACAGCTCTGCTTATGCAGATTGTTTTGATTGGCTCCGAAACTCTCATCCAGCGTTTAAGGAATGGATAAGGGCAGGGCCAACCAAGGCCCGGCCCGTGCAAATATCGGGATCGCGGCGGTCGAAAACCCGGGCAAATGCCGCCATAGTAAATGGAGGGTTATCTGCGAACGCCTGCCGCCACCGGATCATGGACCAGGAGCGGACCGGCCGAATTCCAGAAAAATTCAGTGGAAACAGCAGGATACATGGTTATCAAGAGGTAACGAAAATCGTCTCGATATGAAGCTAATCCATGGCAAAACGCATCGTTTCGAATTTGCCTAAAATTTGAGGAAAATTGTCGCTGTGCGCGCAAGCCGTCCTTTGTGCCTGTGTGCCAACATCCTGCCCATAAAAGAGGTCATGCCATATGATGCATGATCCGGTCACGACGAGAGGCAAGGCATGTTCTTCCTGATAAGAATGGCTTTCTGGTTTTCACTGGTGCTGCTGGCGCTGCCGCTGAGTGTCGGTTCCGACGAGCCGGGGCAGGAAAGCGTAGGGCCGATCCAGGCCTTGTTCGCGGCACGCGACGCGGTGGGCGACATTGCCGGCATCTGCGAGCGCAAACCCGACGTCTGTGAGACGGGCAAGTCGGCAATGCACACCATCACCGCGCGTGCCAAGGAAACCGCCAAGATCGCGGCCGCCATGCTGGACGACAAGTCCATCGGCCCCGACACGTCGACAATGACGGGCAGCGTGGCGGAAGAAATCGCCCTGCCCGAGACCGTCAACCTGCCGGTCAAGAATTAAGCCGTCCCGACGGCACACCGCTGGCTGTCTGCCCTCTCGACGCCCGCGGTGTCCTTGTTTTTTCCGTGACGCGGGGCCGCCGCGTGACTATATCCGGGTCATGACGACCACGATCCAGACAATCCGCGACGACTTCTCCTTCCTTGACGAATGGGAGGACCGCTATCGCTACGTCATCGAGCTCGGAGAGGCGCTGCCTCCCTTTCCAGATGAGGAGCGCAATGCCGCCAACAAGGTCCCGGGTTGCGTCAGCCAGGTCTGGCTGACCACCGAACGGGGACCGGGCAGCGATCCGGTCATCACTTTCACGGGGGATTCCGACGCCCATATCGTGCGCGGTCTGGTCGCCATCATGCTGGCGCTGTTTTCCGGACGGACCGCCAGCGACATCCAGAAAATCGATGCCGAAGCGACGCTGAAGGCACTCGGCCTGGACGAGCACCTGTCGCCGCAGCGCGCCAACGGCCTCCGCTCGATGGTCAAACGCATCAAGCGCGATGCCGAGATGGCACTCAAGCAGACCGCCTGACGCCCCAGGCAGCCTGTTCTCCAAACTCAAACGGCGCCCGAAAGCGCCGTCGATGTCGGTTCGACCTGAGGGAACAGCGACTACCGCGCCTTGCGCTTGCGGCCAAGGCCCATCTTCTTGGCGAGCTGCGAGCGGGCCGCCGCATAGTTCGGAGCAACCATCGGATAGCTCGGGTCGAGATTCCACTTTTCGCGATACTGCTCCGGCGTCAGATCATAGTGGGTCATCAGGTGACGCTTGAGCGACTTGAATTTCTTGCCGTCTTCAAGGCAGACAATGTAATCGTCATGAACCGAGCGCTTCGGGTTGACAGCCGGCTTCTGCTTGTCGGCAGGAGGCTGTTCGGCGGTTCCGCCCACACGCCCTAGAGCGGCGTGGACATCGGATATGAGGTTCGGCAATTCGCCGACGGGCACGGGGTTGTTGCTTACATAGGCGGCCACCACATCGGCGGTCAGCTCGATCAGCGCATCGTTGTTTCTGGAAGGTGTTTCGACAATATCCATGGTCTTCAGGCCCCAACAAGAGTTACGTCGATATGCGCCCTTTTTTACAGGCAGGGCATCGCACGAATTTTGAGCAGGTAGTGTTTCTACGATTCGTGTCGTGGGCACATCAATGCGACCAAGGATCAAGTAAGTCAATTCGCCCTTTGCATTATATTTAGGAAAGCTGATCAACTATTCGCCAGTCAGCTTCAATCTTTCGTGCATCATGTAATTTTTCGATATTTCGTTGGCCAAACCGGCACCGCCTCACGTCGCGTCAGCTGAGCGTTACATTCGCGATAACTCACAAAGCAGTTTTCAATGCTCTGGTTTGCTTTGCCGATGCGCCGTCAATCTTGGTTGTTCACACCTGTCTACAAAACCGTAGGTTGCCGCTCATCTTTTCGCCGACAACTAGGCGACATGTCCCGCCGGACTCATCACGCTCAGCCGCGGGTGCATCGTCCGGCCATCCGCAGGACGGTCCCGTTCGGGTATGCGGGCTGCTTCTGGGAGATGCCGGACGGCTATTCGCGCACGTCGAGCGTGTCGCCGAGCGGCACATTGGCCACTTGCCAAGCCGCGAATACGGTCGCATGAGACTGGCCGGCAAAGACCAGAGTGAGCGAAGCGACGGCGAAAGTCGCGGCGATCCGAGATCGAATAGTCATCTTTCCTCCCGGCCCAGCTCATGGAGCCGACACCACCCCTAGGTTACGGCCCTTGAACCCACCCCGATCGGCGTGTTCATTCATCATCCAAGATAGTTCCCAGCGAGACGCAATGACCAAGACTTCCCGATTTCCGATCGTCAGCCCACCGACACCGCAGAAGCGGCCGGTTATCGACACGCATCACAGCATCACGCGAACCGATGAATATGCCTGGCTGCGGGCCGACAACTGGCAGGAGATGTTTCGGGACCCTTCCCTGCTGGATGCCGGCATCCGCGCCGAACTCGAAGCCGAGAATGCCTACCAGTCGAAGCTGATGGCCGACACTTCAGACCTGCAGAAGCAGCTCTTCAAGGAGATGAAGGGCCGCATCAAGGAAGACGATTCTTCCGTTCCAATGAAGGACGGGCCCTATGCCTATGGGTCTTCCTTCAAGCTCGGCGGCGAGCAGCCGCGCTATTTCCGCATGCCGCGCGAAGGCGGAACCGAGCAGATCCTGCTCGACGGCGACCTCGAGGCGCAAGGCAAGCCCTATTTCAGGCTCGGCGGTGTCGACCATTCGTCCGATCACCGCAAGCTGTTGTGGGCATTCGACGACAAGGGGTCCGAGTTCTATACGTTGCGCGTGCGCGACCTTGCCGATGGCAAGGACCTGGCGGACCAGATTCCCGCGACAGGCGGCTCGGGCGTGTGGGGCGCAGGCAATGACGGCTTCTTCTATACGCGCCTCGACCCCAACCATCGGCCCTCGAAGGTGCTGTTCCACACGCTTGGACAAGACCCTGGGACCGACCGCTTGATCTATGAGGAAACCGATCCGGGCTTCTTCATGAATGTCGACGGCACCCGCGACAACCAATGGATCATGATCGGCATCAACGATCACGAGACCTCGGAATATCGCCTGTTGAGCGCCAGCGATCCCTTTGCCGAACCCAGGGTGGTTTGCGCGCGCGAGACCGGCCTTCAATATGAGCTGGAGGAAGGCGGCGACATCTTCTTCATCCTGACCAATGCGGACGGCGCCAAGGACTTCAAGATCATGACGGCCCCGGTAAGCGATCCGGTCCGCGCCAACTGGCAAGAGCTGGTGCCGCATGAACCGGGCCGGCTGATCCTGTCGGTGATCGGCTTCAAGGACCATATGGTCCGGCTCGAGCGCAAGGAAGGCCTGCCGCGCATCGTGGTGCGTGACCGCAGCAGTGGCGAGGAGCATCTCCTGTCTCTCGATGAGGAGGCTTTCTCGCTCGGCCTGTCGGGGTCCTATGAATACGACACCGAGATCATGCGGTTTTCCTATTCGTCGATGACAACGCCGGCGCAGGTGTTCGACTACAATATGCGCACCCGCGAACGCGCCTTGCTCAAGACCCAGGAAGTGCCATCCGGCCATGATGCGGACCATTATGTCACCAGGCGGCTGATGGCGCCCGCCGCCGATGGCGAGTTGGTGCCGATCTCGCTTCTGCACCATCGCGACACGCCGCTCGATGGATCAGCACCTTGCCTGCTTTACGGCTACGGCTCCTACGGCATCACCGTGCCGGCCGCCTTCAATACCAACTGCCTGTCGCTGGTCGACCGCGGCTTCGTCTACGCCATCGCTCATGTCCGCGGCGGCAAGGACAAGGGTTACGGCTGGTATGATGACGGCAAGCGGGCGCACAAGATGAACACGTTTACGGATTTCATCGCCTGTGCGCGCCATCTCGTTGCCGAGCGCTATACCGCGCATGACCGCATCGTCGCGCAAGGCGGCTCGGCCGGCGGCATGCTGATGGGCGCTATCGCCAATATGGCGCCGGACTGCTTCGGCGGCATCGTCGCCGAAGTTCCCTTCGTCGACGTGCTTACCACCATGCTTGACGCGACCTTGCCGCTGACCCCGCCGGAATGGCCTGAATGGGGCAATCCGCTCGCGTCGGCCGATGACTACCGCACGATCGCCGCCTACTCGCCCTACGACAATGTCGCGGCCCTCGACTATCCGCCGATCCTGGCGCTCGCCGGCCTCACCGATCCGCGCGTCACCTATTGGGAACCGGCCAAATGGGTGGCGCGGCTGCGCGACCGCAAGAGCGGCGACAATCCGGTGCTGTTCAAGATCAACATGGATTCCGGCCATGCCGGTGCGTCCGGCCGGTTCTCAAGGCTTGAGGAAATCGCCTATACCTATTCCTTCGCGCTGAAGGTGGCGGGAAAGGCGCAGCTTGCCGAGGAGACGCTCAGATGATCGATCTGTCCACGCTGATTGCCTATATCGCCGTCGTGCTCGGCTTCGTCTTTATCCCGGGTCCGGCCACGCTGTTGACGATCGCCCGGGCAACGAGTTCGGGAACGAAGGTCGGGATCGCGACCGGCGCCGGGATCGCGGCTGGCGACATATTTCACACTGTCATGGCGATGGTCGGCATTTCGGCGATCATCGCCACGTCGGCGACGCTTTTCAGCATCGTAAAATTCATCGGCGCGGCCTACCTCGTTTACCTCGGCATTCGCGCCATCATCGAGAAAAGGCCGACCCACCCCTCCGCCGGCGCGCTCGCGATCTCCGCCGGCAAGGCGTTTCGGCAAGCTGTCCTGACCGAAGTGCTCAACCCCAAGACCGCGCTGTTTTTCCTGGCATTCCTGCCACAGTTCGTGCGGCCCGAAAGCGGAACGGTGATGCTTCAATTGGCCGTATTGGGAATTGTCTTTGTCGTGCTCGGTCTTTTCAGCACGGTCGTCTTTGCCGTGAGCGCCGGTCGCCTCGGCAGTTTCCTGCGTCGAAATCCGACCGTGCTGAAGTGGCAAGGCAAGGTTGTCGGCGGCATCTACTGTGCCCTGGGCGTGCGCCTCGCCTTGCAGCAACGCTGAGGCTCCGGACGGCACGTTCACTTTTGGGTTCGGCGATCATGATTTTTTGAATTTCGGATTGCTCATTTTCCCTCGCAATTGAGATGGTCGCGCGTTACCCCTGCACGACTTTTCCGGGCGACGAAGCCCGCACTCGCACAAGGGTTCATTATGCTGCTCGTCGACGTCTATCTCGACAAATCGCCGATCCAGGGCATCGGCGTCTTTGCCAAGCACCACATCCCCAAGGGCACGCTGATCTGGAAGCTCGACCCCCGCTTCGACCGGATCATCGACGTCGAGACCTATGAGGGCGAAACCGGGCCGGTGAAGAACTATCTCGACCGCTATTCCTACCCGGACCGGCGCGATCCGGCCTATATCGTCTTCGAAGCCGACGACGCCCGCTACATGAACCATGACGACGAGCCGAATTGCGACGTCTCCTCGCCCGAGGAAACCTTCGCGCTGCGCGACATCGCACCCGGCGAGGAACTGACCTGCAACTACAACCATTTCTTCGAGACGGGCTTCGATTTCCTCGGCGATCGGCACCTCTAGAGCAGTTGTCTCGACGCAATCCCAAGGGAAAGCGCGACGGCGCTTTCCGGGAAAACCGCTTCACACTGTTCCTGGAATTGTCTAATCAACTCGCCGGCTTGCGCGCGGGATAACCGTTCGGGTGCGGCGGCACCGCCTTGAGATAGGCGGCGATCGCGGCCCGGTCCCCCGCTGTCAGCTCGGCCATGTTGCGCTGGACGTCGACCATCGCGCCGCCGACGGAATCGAAATTGGGCGTGAAGCCGGTTTCGAGGTAGTTGGCAATGTCGGCTTCCGACCAGCTGGCGAGGCCGCCCTTGCCCGATGTGATGTTGGGCACGATGCCCGGGCCATCGGCCGCCACGGCACCCGCCAGCCACTCGCCTTTCTTCGTCCCGCCTGCGAAGTCACGCGGCGTATGGCATTCGCCGCAATGACCCGGCCCTTCGACCAGATAGCGGCCGGCTACCGCCGGATCAGGTGCGCTGCTGGCCAACGCAACAACAGGCTGGTTGTCAAGATAGAGGCGCTTCCAAAGGCCGATGCCGCGACGGATGTTGAAGGGGAAACCGAGCGAATTGTCCGGCGCCTTGCCGGCAACGGCGGGCAGCGTCTTCAGGAAGGCATAGAGATCGGCAATGTCCGACGGTTTCATGCGGGCATAGGACGGGTAGGGAAAGGCCGGATAGAGATGCTCGCCGGACGGCGAAACGCCATTGAGCATGGCGTTGGCGAGATCGTCGACCGACCACGCACCGATGCCATCTTTGGGGTCTTGCGAAATGTTGGGTGGAACAAACGTGCCGAACGGCGTCTTGAGTTGGAGGCCACCGACCAGTTGAAGCCGCGCATCACCCTGCGAGCCCGGCTTCGCATGACAGGAGGTGCAGCCGCCGGCATAGAAAATGCGCTTGCCCTTGCTCGCGTCGCCCGGCCCGAGTTGCGTCAGGACCGCGGCATCGAGCTTGACCGGGGCCGACAGCAGCCAACCACCGGCCGCGCCGACGCCGCCCAGAACGATAGCCGCGCCGGCGAGTTTCTTCAGCCATGCCATATCAGGCAATCAGCCCTTCTTGACCCTGTAGCCCTGGTGGCAGGTGCCGCAATCCGAACCGATGGCGCCGACTTGCGCCTTCAGCGCGTCGACATCGGCGGGAGGCGCCGCTACCGCGGCCTTGACGTTGGACAGATACTTGTCCTCGACGGCCTTGAAGCCGACCGTGTCTTCCCAGATCTTCGGCCCCGCCGTGGTGTCGCCGACATCGCTGCCTTTCGGGAACAGCGCATCGACGTCGAACTTCTCGGCATTCGCCTGCAGCGCCTGCAGCTGTGTCAGCACGGCGCCGGCATCAAAGGCGTCCTCGCCCTTGGCGACCTTCGCCAAGCCGCCGACGATCTTTCCGCGTTCCTTCATCAGGGCCTGCCGGTCGATGATCGGATCGGCAAAGGCCGCCGAACCGGCGAAGGCGAGCATTGAGATGGCGACGACAAGCTTTCTCATTCATTTGGCTCCGTGATGAAGGTATTTGGGACACGACGTTAACGGATGCGACGGAGGGAATATTCCCTCGCCTCGGATGGTTTTTCCGGGCTTTCGCAGCCACTGATATCGGCACAGAAAGAGAAAGACCCCGGGATTGCCGGGGCCTTTCTCTTTGTCGATTACTTCGCCTTTTCGTAGAGCTCCAGCACATGATCCCAGTTGATCAGGCTGTCGACGAAGGCCTCGAGATATTTCGGACGGGCGTTGCGGTAGTCGATGTAATAGGAGTGTTCCCATACGTCGACGCCGAGGATCGGCAAGGCGCCATGAACGAGCGGGTTTTCGCCGTTCGGGGTCTTCGAGATCGCCAGCTTGCCGTCCTTGACCGAAACCCAGGCCCAGCCCGAACCGAACTGCGTCGTACCGGCTGCGATGAAATCAGCCTTGAACTTGTCGTAGCCGCCGAGATCGCTGTCGAAAGGCTTCTGCAGTGCGCCCGGCAGCTTGTTGCCGCCCCCGCCCTTCTTCATCCATTTCCAGAAATGGATGTGATTGTAGTGCTGCGCGGCATTGTTGAAGAGGCCGGCATTCTTGCCGAACGACTGCTTGACCACCTCTTCGACCGACAGATCGCCCATTCCGGCCTCGGCAGCCAGCTTGTTGCCATTGTCCACATAGGCCTTGTGATGTTTGTCGTGGTGATATTCCAGCGTCTCTTTCGACATGTAAGGCTGCAAGGCCTCGTAGTCGTAGGGCAGAGCGGGCAATTCAAAAGCCATGGGTAGTACTCCCTCGTGGAAAAATCCGGTGTGGATACCGGATTAAGATAGGACTGGATTGAGCTGGGACAACTCCGGAAATGAAGCGCCGGTTCCCTTCTAAGCGGGTTCCGGAAAACTGTCACACGGTTTTCCTGCGGCGAAGCGCGCAGCGACAAAAAGGGCCAAACCGGCGCGTCAGCCGGTCGACGCCGAATGCGCCCAATCCCAATAGAGCTCGCGCGCCTTCTTGGCCACCGGGCCGGGTTGCAGATTGCGATCCTCGATGCGGGTGATCGGCACCACCTTGGAGTGGTTGCCGGTCGAGAAGATCTCGTCCGCTTCAAGGAAATCGCGCACCGACAGCGTCTTTTCCGTCGTCTTGAATCCGTACTCGCCCAGCAACGTCATCGTGCGCGAGCGTGTGATGCCGGAAAGGAAGGTGCCATTCGGCGCCGGCGTCAGCACGTGGCCATCCTTGACCAGGAAGATGTTGGAGCTTCCGGTCTCGGCGACGTTGCCCAGCATATCCAACACCAAAGCATTGTCGAAGCCGCGCATCTTGGCCTCGAGGATGGCGCGGCCATTGTTGGGATAGAGGCATCCGGCCTTGGCATTGGTCGGCATGGTTTCGATCGTCGGGCGCCGGAACGGCGACACCGTCACCGAAAACCCGGCCGGCGAGATCATCGGCGACTCATAGAGGCAGAGGCAAAAACGGGTCGAAGCCGGGTCGGCCGGCACGCCCATGTAGCCGCCGTGCTCGGCCCAGTACATCGGCCTGATATAGACCGCCGTCTTGCCGTCGAACTTCTTCAATCCGTCCCGGGTCAGCCCGACGATCTGTTCGGGCGACATGTTCGGCTTGAGGCCAAGCGCGATCGCCGAGGCATTCACCCGCCTGGCGTGGAGGTCGAGATCGGGCGCCACGCCCTCGAACCAGCGCGCCCCGTCGAACACGCTGGTGCCAAGCCACATGGCGTGGCTGCGCGGGCCCAGAATGGCGACATTGCCCTCGTACCAGTCGCCGTCGACGAAGGTCCATGTCGCGGATTGCGCCGCTGCCGCCAGTGTCATCGCGTTGTCCCGTTCCGACCAATCTTGTGTGACAACATTGGATGATGCTTTGGCCGCCGCCGTCAACGGGCATCGAGGAGTTTTGTTGATGCCAGCGGCGCAGCGGTGCAATCAAGGCTTGCACCTTGCCCCGCCTCGCCTCAAGACTGTCGCCATGCAATACGCCGCCTATGTTTTCGACGCCTACGGCACGCTGTTCGACGTGCACGCCGCCGTGCGCCGGCATGCCGACCGTATCGGCCCGGACGGCCAGTTGCTGTCCGAAATCTGGCGCGCCAAACAGCTCGAATATTCCTGGGTACGCTCGCTGATGGGCGCCTATGCCGATTTCTGGCAACTGACCGAGCAGGCGCTCGACTTCGCCTTGCGCAAGGTCCCCTCCGCCGATCCCGGCCTCAGGACGAAACTGCTGGAAGCCTACTGGCGCCTGGACTGCTACCCAGAAGTCCCGGCGGTGCTCAAGGCGCTCAAGGCCTCTGGAGCCAGGCTGGCGATCCTCTCCAACGGCTCGGCCGAAATGCTGGAAGCAGCGGTCAAATCGGCCGCGCTCGACCAGGTTCTGGACGACATCTATTCGGTCGATACGGTGCGGCGCTTCAAGACAGATCCAGCGGTCTACGACATGGTCGCCACCGGCTGGCGCCTCTATCCCGGCGCGGTGTCCTTCCAGTCCTCCAATCGCTGGGACATTGCCGGCGCCACCAAATTCGGCTTCCGCACCGTGTGGATCAACCGCTCCAACCAGCCCGAGGAATACCGGGATTTTCCGCCGGCCCTGATCCTGCCGACCCTCGAAGCGCTGGTTACCGCCTAAGGTGCCGAGCTGTGACCCAGGCGCCACAGTGGCGGCGCAGTCACAGCTTCGCCTTTGTTTGTCCACGTTCGGGCCAGAATCGGAACCGCCTATCGCCTCAGGTGTTGTCAGGCACCCGCCTAGCGGCAGGCGTATTCACGCTTTGTTGCAATTTGAGTCCTAAAGAAGGCAGCCATGTCCATAACCGAAATCGAATCCTACCGCCTGAGCCGTCGCGGCTTCCTCAACGCCGCAGCATTGGGCGCCGCATCGATTGCGGTTTCCGCATGCGCCACCACCGGGCCGGCGCCGGTCCAGCCTCCGCCGCCAACCTATGTCGAGCCGCCCCTCGCCGACTACGCGTCGATGTACGCGGCTGTCAGCGATGGCGGCTTCGACCTGCCGGCAATCCCCTTCGACAGGATCGATCCACAGTTCCTGCGCCAGATCGTTCCCGACCCGACCGGGCAGAAGCCCGGAACGATCGTTGTCGATACGACAGGCCATTTCCTCTATCTGGTTCGTCCGGGCGGCCAGGCCATCCGCTATGGCGTCGGTCTCGGCCGCGCCGGCTTCGAATGGTCGGGCGACGCCGTCGTCCAGTGGAAGCAGAAATGGCCGAAATGGACGCCGCCGGATGAGATGGTCGCCCGCCAGCCGGAACTGAAGCAGTACAGCGCCGACAATGGCGGGATGCCCGGCGGGCTGAAGAATCCGCTCGGTGCCCGCGCGCTCTATCTCTTCCAGGGCAATGTGGACACGCTTTATCGCCTGCACGGCTCGCCGGAATGGAAGTCGATCGGCAAGTCGGTATCGTCGGGCTGCGTGCGCCTGATAAACCAGGACATCATCGACCTCTACGACCGCGTGCCCTCGAAAACCCCTGTCATCGTGACCAGCGATGCCAGCCAGCCGATGGCGGCGGCGGCAACGGCGAACCACAAGGCCATCCCGATCGACGCCGGGGTGCCGGACGGATCGGTGCTGCTCGGCCCGGTCAAGGCCGTGACGAACGCGATCTTCTGATCCGACAACCCCTATACAGATGCTCAGCGCCCCGCGTTCAAGCGAACGCGCGGCGCTACAGTCTAGCGGCCTCTCGACAGGCTTCCCAAAATCCCGCGCACGATCGCGCGCCCGACTGACGCGCCGACCGAGCGCACCACCGACTTGATCGCGGCCTCCGCCACCGTCTGGCGATTGGAGGGGCGCGGCGCCGGCGCGCGGCGGCCACCGGACTGCGGTGCGGGACCGTCATTGCCGAAGCCCGGTATGGTCCAGCGCGAGCCGCCTGTGCCCGCCTGCTGCTCCGCGTCCTGTGCGTCCTTGGCCTTTTTCTGCAGCATCTCGAAGGCCGATTCGCGGTCAATGACCTGGTCGTATTGGCCAGTGACCGGACTTTCCGCGATCAGCTTCTGCCGTTCGGCGGGGGTTATGGGTCCAAGCCGCGAAGATGGCGGCCGGATCAGCGTTCGCTGGACCATGGACGGCACGCCCTTGGCCTCCAGCGTCGAGACCAGCGCCTCGCCGGTGGCGAGCTGGGTGATGGTGGTGGCGCAGTCGAAATCGGGATTGGGGCGGAACGTCTCCGCCGCCGTCCGAACCGCCTGCTGCTCACGCGGCGTATAGGCGCGCAGCGCGTGCTGGACGCGGTTGCCGAGCTGGGCCAAGACCTTTTCCGGGATATCCAGGGGGTTCTGCGTGACGAAATAGACGCCGACACCTTTCGAGCGGATCAGGCGGACCACCTGCTCGACGCGGTCGATCAGCACCTTCGGCGCCTCGTCAAACAGCAGATGCGCCTCGTCGAAGAAGAACACCAGCTTCGGTTGGTCGGGATCCCCCACTTCGGGTAGTTCCTCGAACAGCTCCGACATCAGCCAAAGCAGGAAGGTCGCGTAGAGGCGCGGATTCATCATCAGCTTGTCGGCGGCCAGCACGCTGACGGCGCCCCGGCCGTCACGCGTGGTGCGCATGATGTCGGAGATGCGCAGGGCCGGCTCGCCGAAGAAGTTGGCCGCGCCCTGTTGCTCCAGCACCAGCAGCGTGCGCTGGATGGCGCCCACCGATGGCTTGGTGACATTGCCGTAGCGCGCGCTGATCTCCTCGGCGCGCTCGGCGATGTTGGCAAGCAAAGCCTGCAAGTCCTTGAGATCGAGAAGCAGCAGGCCTTCTTCATCGGCAATGCGGAAGGCAATGTTCATGATGCCCTCCTGCGCGTCGGTCAGGTTCATCAGCCGCGACAGGAGAAGCGGTCCCATTTCCGAAATGGTGGCGCGGATGGGGTGGCCCTGTTCGCCGAACAGGTCCCAGAAGATGACTGGGAATTCCTGGAAGTCGTAAGGGTCAAGCTTGACCTGCGCGGCCCGCTTGACCAGGAAATCCTGCGCCGCGCCCATCATCGCGATACCGGACAGGTCGCCCTTGATGTCAGCGCAAAATACCGGCACGCCGGCATTGGAAAAACCTTCGGCCAGGATCTGCAAGGTGACGGTCTTGCCGGTGCCGGTGGCACCGGTCACCAGGCCATGGCGATTCCCATATTGCAGCAGCAGTTGCTCCGGGCGCTGGTAGCTGTCGTCGGGCTTGCGGCTGGCGCCGATGAAAATACTGGTGTCGTCAGCCATATGTCGGGTCTCCGCAAACTGATGTGTCAAAAGCCAGCCTTTGCCCGAACGTATAGTGAGGGTGCGGCACAGCGACAATGCCAATTGTCCGAAGCGGGGCCAACCGTCCCAATCAAGCCTATCGTCGAAATCGGATTTTGGAACTTGCGGATTTTGCTGGTGTTTGGCAATCGTTCATGGTTCGTCCATGCAAGCCGACCTATATCTGGTGGATCGAATTCGGCCTCGGGATGCGCATTGCGATAACCGACCGGGAACCGTAGACTGAACCGCCCGGCTGTTGCGGCCATATGAACGAGGAAGATGGATGGGCGCCGGAGCCTTGACCAAGGATGTTGAACCCGTTGGCGCCGAGCGCCGGCGATGGCTGGCCCTGGCGGAAACGGCACTGGCAGGCGCGTCCTTCGAGGAAAAGCTGGTTTCGCACACCGACGACGCCATCCGCATCGAGCCCCTTTATGACCGCGCGACCGGGGCCGAACCGCTCGTGCGCACGAATCCCCGATCACCCTGGATTGTCAGCCAACGCGTCGACGACCCCAACGTCGATCGTGCCAAGGCCCAGGTCCTGGACGATATCGCGCAGGGTGCGACAGGACTGTCGCTCGTCTTCGAAGGCGCCCCTAACGCATTCGGCTACGGTCTGCCGAGAACCGCTCAGGCGCTGGAGACGGTGCTAGAGGGCGTGCCTCTCAATCGGATGCAGATCCGCATCGATACGCACCCGTGGAGCCGCCCCATGGCCGACTGGCTGGTGGCGTTCCTGAGCAAACGCCGCTCCGATCCGGCAAAGCTCAACCTGTCCTTCGGCATCGATCCGGCGGCGGTCCTTGCCGGCACCGGCCGGCTGCGCATGTCGATCGAGGCGCTGCAGGAATCGATGCCCCAGTCGCTGGCGCATTTCTTCTCGATGGGCGTTCCCGGTGTCCTGCTGGAAGCGGACGGTCGCGTCTTCCACAATGCCGGTGCCACGGAAGCGCAGGAACTGGGCATCATGCTGGCGTCGGCGGTCTCATATCTCAGAATGTTCGAGAAGGCTCGGCAACCGCTGGTCTATGCCGCGCCGCATATCGGCTTCGCGCTCAGCGTCGACCAGGACCAGTTCCTCTCGATGGCCAAGGTGCGGGCCTTGCGCATTCTGTGGGCACGTGTGCAGGAGGCCTGCTCGATCCCCAACTCCACGGCCAACATCCACGCCGAGACATCATTCCGCATGATGACGGCGCTGGATCCCGAAACCAACATCCTGCGCACGACGATCAGTTGCTTCGCGGCAGCGGCGGGGGGAGCCGATTCGATCTCCATCCTGCCGCACACGATCGCTCACGGCCTGCCGGCGCCTTTCGCCCGCCGCGTCGCGCGCAACGCCCAGCTGATCATGGCCAATGAAAGCCACGTCGATCACGTCGCCGATCCCGCCTATGGGTCGGGCGCGGTCGAAGCGCTGACGGCAGACCTTTGCGAAGCCGCCTGGGTGGAACTGCAGGCGATCGAGGCCGAAGGAGGCGTGCTGTCCAGCCTTCGGGACGGACACATCCAACAGCGCGTTCGCACCGCGGCGGCCCGGCGCGACGCGGCCTTCAAGGCGGGTGAGCGGGCCATCATCGGCACCACGCTTTATCCGCAGACGAGCGAGCGTCCGGTCGAGACGCTGGATGCGAAGCAGCGGCCTGCCTTCACCGAAGGCGTCGTGCTGTGCGAACCGCTGTCTCCTGTCCGCATCGACCAATCCGTCGGGGCCGCCTCTTGATTCCGGATTTCAGTCAAATCGGCTGGGCGCCGCCGCGCCGCGCGCCTGTCGAGGTCAAGGGCCAGCGGACGACGCCGGAAGGGCTTGCCGTCAAGCATCTGTACAATCAGGGTGACCTCAAGGGCCTGCCGCATCTCGACACCTATCCGGGCCTGCCGCCCTTCGTGCGCGGTCCCTACCCGACCATGTATGTCCAGCAGCCCTGGACGATCCGGCAATATGCCGGCTTCTCCACGGCCGAAGAATCCAATGCCTTTTACCGGCGCAATCTTGCCGCGGGCCAGAAAGGGTTGTCGGTCGCCTTCGATCTCGCGACGCATCGCGGCTATGACAGCGACCATCCGCGTGTAGCCGGCGATGTCGGCATGGCGGGCGTCGCCATCGATTCCATCCTCGACATGCGGCAGCTGTTCGACGGCATTCCGCTCGGTGACATGACCGTGTCGATGACGATGAACGGCGCGGTGCTGCCGATCATGGCGCTTTACATCGTCGCGACGGAAGAACAGGGCGTTGCCCAGAAGGACCTGGCAGGGACCATCCAGAACGACATTCTGAAGGAGTTCATGGTCCGCAACACCTACATCTATCCGCCAAAACCCTCGATGCGGATCGTGTCGGACATCTTCTCCTACACATCGAAGAACATGCCGAAGTTCAATTCGATATCGATCTCCGGCTATCACATGCAGGAAGCCGGTGCGACAGCCGACCTGGAGCTCGCCTATACGATCGCCGACGGCATCGAATATGCCCGCGCCGGTGTCGCGGCTGGCCTCGACATCGACCGCTTCGCGCCGCGCCTGTCCTTCTTTTGGGCGATCGGCATGAACTTCTTCATGGAAGTGGCCAAACTCAGGGCCGCGCGCCTGCTGTGGGCGACGCTGATGAAGAAGAATTTCGCGCCGAAGGACGAGCGCTCGCTGTCGCTGCGCACCCATTGCCAGACGTCCGGCTGGTCGCTGACGGCGCAGGACCCATACAACAACATCATCCGCACCATGATCGAGGCGATGGCGGCGACCCAGGGGCATACCCAGTCGCTGCACACCAACTCCTTCGACGAGGCGATGGCGCTGCCGACCGACCATTCGGCGCGCATCGCGCGCAACACGCAGCTCATCCTGCAGAAGGAATCCGGCACCACGCGCATCATCGATCCGTGGGGCGGCTCGGCCTATCTGGAACGGCTGACGCATGATCTCGCAGCGCGCGCACTGAGCCATATCGAGGAAGTCGAGGCTCTCGGTGGCATGGCCGCGGCGACCGAACAAGGCATTCCGAAGCTGCGCATCGAGGAAGCGGCGGCGCGCACGCAGGCGCGCATCGATTCGGGCGAGCAGATGCTGGTCGGCGTCAACGCGCATCGCCCCGAGAATGACATCAAGGTCGATGTGCTGAAGATCGACAATGCCGAGGTCAGGGCCCGGCAATTGTCGAAGCTACAGCGGCTGAAGGGCACGCGCGATGTCGCCGCGGTGGAAAGCGCGCTCGATTCGCTGACCCGCGCCGCGCAAGGCAATGACAACCTCCTGGAGTTCGCCATCCGCGCCGCGCGCGCCAATGCGACCGTCGGCGAGATCTCGTTTGCGCTGGAACGGGCCTTTGGCCGTCACGTCGCGACGGTGCAGACCATTTCCGGCGTCTATCGCAAGGCGCTTGGCGACAATCCCGTGGTCGACGGGCTGCCAGACAAGCTCGCAGCTTTCGAGAGGAAAAACGGCGGCAAGCCGCGTATTCTCGTTGCCAAGATGGGACAGGACGGCCACGACCGTGGGCAGAAGGTGATCGCTACGGCCTTCGCGGATCTCGGCTTCGACGTCACCGTCGGCGCGATGTTCCAGACACCGGAGGAGATCGCGAAACTGGCTGTCCAGCATGACGTCCATATCATCGGCGCCTCGTCACTGGCGGCGGGACACCTGACGCTGATCCCCGAACTGCGCGACGCGCTGAAAAAGCTCGGCCGGGGCGACATGCTGATCGTGGCCGGCGGCGTCATCCCGCCGCAGGACTACGAAGCAGTGTTGCAAGCCGGTGCGGCGGAGATCTTTCCACCGGGTACTGTCATTCCAGAAGCGGCGGACCGGTTGATGGACCGGCTGCTGGCCGGCTAGGTGACCGTTATAATGGCCGTTACCACCGCCATTGCTGCACCCAAGACGTTGCGTTATAATTAGCGTTGCAACAGGGATGTGGCGCCATGAACACGACCATTCGCAAGATCGGCAATTCCGAAGGCGTGATCCTGCCTAAGGATCTGCTTGACCGCCTGAACCTAAAGGCGGGTGATCAACTTCAGATCGTCGAGACGGACAAAGGCATTACCCTCGAGCCGGTGGACGACAGTTTCGAGCGGCAGATGGAAGCTGCCCGCCAGGTCATGGACAAGTACAAGGTCGCACTTCAGAAGCTCGCCGAATGAGATGGGAGTTCCTGACCCGGCGCGCGGTTGAAGCAATGCATGCCGAGCAGTTGCGCAGACATGGCGGAGCGCAAGGCTTGAGAGATGAAAACGCTCTCGAATCTGCGCTCGCTCGTGCCGAGAACAAGGCCAATTATGGAGATCCTAAGGTCGAGGATCTTGCAGCCGCCTATGTGTTTGGCATTGCCAGGAACCATGCCTTTGTCGACGGCAACAAACGGACTGCCATCGTGGCCGCCGGCGCGTTTCTGATCGTGAACGGCTATGTCCTGACGGCCGACAACGGCACACTCTACGAGTTCGTCATGGCCGTCGCTTCAGGCGAAATCGATGAAGCGGGTGCCGCCGCGTTCTTCTGCGACCATGCGGTCAAGTTTGAAGACTAACTGTCCGAGAGCTTGACGATTTCCCATTCCTTGCCGTTGACGGCGGCCACGTCGCCGACCTTCTTGCCGAACAAGGCGAGAGCCATGGGCGAAACATGCGAAATGCTTCCCTTGGAAGGATCGGCCTCGTCCTCGCCGACAATCTTCCAATGCACTTTCTTGCCATCGTCGCCTTGCAGCGTGACGCCCATGCCGAAGCGGACGACGTCGCTGCCGGGCTCTGGCACGGAAAGCTCGGCGTTTTCGCGCCGCGCCGTCCAGTAGCGCAGATCGCGTGACACCACCGCGATGCGCTCGCGGTCGGCTTTTTTCTCGGCTTTCGCCAGAATGTCGCGCAGATCGGCCAGATTCTCCTCGATCTGCGCCAAGCCGCGCTCCGTCACCAGGTTGCGGTGCGTGCTGATCGGTCGCTCGCCGACGCCGGCGATGGCATTCTCGCTGTCTTCTTCGCGGGTAAAAGCTCTGCTCATTGCCTGAACCTAGGCCTCGAGCGGCTGCTCGACAAGTCATTGTGAAAGGAACGGAACATTTGGCACGATTCCTGCGACGTCAGGTTGAACGCTGGGATTCTGTGCCGATGTTGAACAGACGAACGCTGCTAACCGGAACCGCCGGCTTTGCCGTTGTGGGCCTCGCGCTCGGCAAGGCGGCGGCCGCCAGCCTGACCGGCATCGAAAAGGCCTCGATGCGCGGCTCCATCAATGCCACCGAACTGGGCGTTCAGCCCGGCACATTCGACGACCAGAGCAAGGCATTCGCCAAGCTGCTGCGCGACGCGAACAGCCGAGACATGGCGGTGTTCCTGCCGGCGGGCACCTATGTGGTGTCCAATCTCTCACTGCCCAGCCGCGTGCGCCTTTCCGGCGTGCCGGGCGCGACGCGGATCGTCTATGGCGGCGACGGTCATCTCCTCATGGCCGAACAGGCCGACCATATCGAACTGAGCGGGCTGGTCTTCGACGGTTCGAACCGCTCGATGGGCGACTATGCGCAAGGGCTGCTCGACCTTCGACGGGTCGGCCATCTCGTTGTCGACAATTGCCAGATAACCGGCAGCGGCAAGAATGGGCTGGCGCTGGAACATGCGGCAGGCCGCATCGAGCGCTCCGACATATCGGGCGCGGCGGACGCCGGCATCTATTCGGTCGAGGCGGCTGGACTGACGATCTCAGGCAACACAGTCTCCGACTGTGCCAATGGAGGAATACTCGTGCATCGCTGGCAAGCGGCCGAAGACGGCACGATGGTCACGGGCAACCGTGTCGAACGCATCGGCGCGCGCAGCGGTGGGACCGGCCAGAACGGCAATGGGATCAACGCCTTCCGTGCCGGCAACGTCATCATTTCGGGCAATGTCGTCTCGGATTGCGCCTTCTCGGCGATCCGCGCCAACAGTTCCAGCAATCTGCAAATTTCCGGCAACACCTGCTCGCGCTCGGGCGAGACCGCGGTCTATTCCGAATTCTCGTTCGAGGGTGCGGTCATCAGCAACAACATCGTCGATGGCGCGGCCAACGGCATCTCGATCGTCAACTTCAACGAAGGCGGCCGCATGGGTGTATGCTCCGGCAACATCGTGCGCAATCTGTCGACCAGCGGTCCCTACACGGCCGATCCGCCAGGCTTCGGCGTCGGCATTGGCGTCGAGGCAGATACCATCGCTTCCAACAACGTCATCGAGAACGCCCCGCTCTACGGCATGTCGATCGGCTGGGGACCGTATCTGCGCAATGTCGTCGCCACCGGTAACATCATCCGCAAGGCCGGCACGGGCATCGTCGTCAGCGTCGTCGAGGGCGCGGGCACGGCCGTCATCTCCGACAACGTCATCGACGGCGCGGTGAACGGCGCGGTCATCGGCCAACGCTGGGCGGAGCCTGTGACAGCCGACCTCACCCGGCTAAGCGACAGCGGCTTTGCGCATTTGACCGTTGAGCGCAACCGCGTCAGTTGAGGGCGGCAGTCGGCCTCAGCGAACCTACCCTGGCACCGATCCGGCTTTGAATCGGCGCGTTTGCCAGTTCGATGAGTTTCGCCGCCAGGGCCTCGTCCGAACGCAGCAGCTTGGCGAGGACGGCGGCGACCATGGCTTCACTCGCGCGGTGGGCGCCATCATCGCATTTGAGCGCAATACCGAGGCCCAGTTCCGGAATTGCGGCACAGTGGACACCTTCGGCGCCGCCTTTCGCAAAAATTCGCCCAGGTGCTGCCTCCATCAGCGCGACATCCTCGCGGCCTGTGCCGGCGACAAAGAAAGGCTCCGCCATGCAGGCAGCCAGCAGCCGCTTTGCCGCCTTGGCCCGCTCGGGGCCGAAACCATCTGTCGTGGCCATGCGGGCAAAGCCGAGCGCGAAGCTCCTGAGCGGCACCGCATAGGTCGGGATAGAGCAGCCGTCGGTCGCCCGCTCATCGGCACCATGGACAGCACCTGTGACCGACTGCATCGCGTCGCGCACCATTTCCTGCAAGCCATGACCCGCCTCGACGTAGCCACGGTGCGCAATGCCAGAATGCACACAAGTGCAGAGAAAGCCGGAATGTTTGCCGGAGCAATTGTTGTGCAGGGCATTTGGAGAATCGCCGGCGCGCGCGAGTGCAATCTCGGCGGCATGGTTCGACGGCCAATGCGCGCCGCATTCGAGAGCGGACCCGTCGAGCCCGGCCCTGGCCAGCATGGACCGCGCCAGTTCGACATGCTCCGGTTCACCCGAATGGGAGGCGCAGGCCAGCGCCAGCTCGCGGTTGCCAAAGCCATAGGCATCGGCGGCCCCCGTTTCGACCAGCGGCAAGGCCTGGATGGCCTTGACCGCCGAGCGCGGGAACACTGGTTTCGAGGTGTCGCCGATCTCCAACACCGGTTTGCCGTCAGCGTCGAAAACCGCGACTGCACCGCGATGCGCGCTCTCGACGATCGCGCCGCGCAGGACCTCGATCAGAACCGGATTTGCCATGCCACCTCCAACGAACGTCGGGGCGGTTTACCTGATCCGGTCGAGAATGGAAACGTAGTTGGCGACCGCAGCGCCACCCATGTTGAAGATGCCGCCGAGCTTCGCCCCCGGCACCTGGATGCCGCCGGCTTCGCCGGCAAGCTGCATGGCGGTCAAGACGTGCATGGAGACACCGGTGGCGCCGATCGGGTGGCCCTTGGCCTTCAGCCCGCCGGAGGGATTGACGGGCAGGCGGCCGTCCCTGGCCGTCGTGCCATCAAGCGCCAGCTTCGCGCCCTCGCCGGGCTTGGCCAGGCCCATCGCCTCGTATTCGATCAGTTCGGCGATAGTGAAGCAGTCGTGCGTCTCAACGAAGGAGAGATCGTCGAGCGTGACGCCGGCGTTCTTCAGCGCGCGGGTCCAGGCCTGTTCGCAGCCCTCGAATGCCAGGATGTCGCGCTTGGACATTGGCAGGAAGTCCTGCACATGTTCGTTGGCGCGGAAGGCGACGGCGCGGCGCATCTTCAGCGCGGTCGCCGTGTCGGCAAGGATAAGGGCGGCGGCGCCGTCCGAGACCAGCGAGCAGTCGGTGCGCTTGAGAGGGCCGGCGACGAAAGGGTTCTTCTCGCTCTCCTGCCGGCAGAATTCATAGCCGAAATCCTTGCGCATCTGCGCATAGGGATTGTCGACGCCGTTCTTGTGGTTCTTGGCGGCGATCATGGCGAGCGCGTCCGACTGGTCGCCATAGCGCTGAAAATAGGCCTGTGCGATCTTGCCGAAGACGCCGGCAAAGCCCGCAGGTGTTTCGCCGTCCTCCGGCAGATAGGACGCTTTCAGCAGGTTCTTGCCGATCTCGGGCCCCGGCGTCGTCGTCATCTGCTCGGCGCCGACCACCAGCACGATGCGGGCGGCGTTGGCGTCGATGGCACGGATGCCTTGCCGGACCGCCGCCGATCCCGTTGCGCAGGCGTTCTCGACGCGCGTTGCCGGCTTGAAGCGCAGCCGGTCATCGGCCTGAAGCACCAGACTCGCCGTGAAATCCTGCGCCGAGAAGCCGGCGTTGAAATGACCGAGCACGATCTCGTCGACTTCGTCCGGGCCGATCCCGGCATGGTCGAGCGCATCCGTCGCGACCTTGACGATGAGGTTTTCGAGCGTCTCGCCCTCGAGCTTGCCGAAGCGCGAATGCGCCCAGCCAACGATGCATGCGGTCATGGCGGTCTCCATCCTTGGCGCCAGCCTGACGGCGCACTTCGCCTTTATTGTTCAAACATAAACATTCCTGCCCGCGCCGTGAAGGGCCGGAACCAGACAATCGCTTGGTGCAGCTTGCGCCTGCGTCGATTTTTTGTTGATTGACGCGTCAATAAAAAATACCATCCGCGCAAAATCGGGAACGGTATGCCAAAAGTCGGAATGGAGCCACTGCGCCGCAAGGCGCTCATCGACGCTGCGATCTCGGCGATCGGCGAGCGCGGCTCGCTTGACGTGACCATGTCCGAGATAGCCGGGCGCGCCGGCGTATCCTCTGCCCTTGCCCATCACTATTTCGGCGCCAAGGACGAACTGCTGTTCGCAACGATGCGGCATATCCTCGCCGAACTGACCATCGACATGCGCCGCGCCCTGCAATCCGCCGCGTCCCCGCGCGAGCGCGTTTCCGCCGTGGTCGCCGTCAACTTCTCCGACATCCAGTTCCAGGCCGAAACCATCGCGGCCTGGCTTGCCTTCTATGTCGAGGCGCAGAAATCGCCGGCCTTGCGCCGGCTGCTCAAGGTCTATGCGCGGCGGCTGCATTCGAACCTGATGAGCGGGCTGGCAGGCATCCTGCCCAGGGCCGAGGCCGACCGCGCGGCCGAAGCGACAGCGGCGATGATCGACGGGCTCTACATCAGGCGTGCGCTGAAGGACGGCGTGCCCGATGCCGCGACCGCGATCGCATTGGTCGAGGACTATCTCGAAACGAAACTCGGCGAGCGGCAAAAACAGTGACTACGAAGCGACCCAATTTCCTGATCGTCATGGTCGATCAGCTCAACGGCACCCTGTTCCCGGACGGACCGGCCGATTTCCTGCACGTGCCGCATCTCAAGGCGCTGGCCGCACGTTCTGCGCGCTTTGCCAACAACTACACCGCCTCGCCGCTTTGCGCGCCGGGCCGCGCCTCGTTCATGAGCGGGCAGTTGCCGTCGCGCACCGGGGTCTACGACAACGCCGCCGAATTCGTCTCGTCGATCCCGACCTTCGCCCATCATCTGCGCGCCGCCGGCTATTACACCTGCCTGTCGGGCAAGATGCATTTCGTCGGGCCGGACCAGTTGCACGGTTTCGAGGAGCGGCTGACCACGGACATCTATCCGGCCGACTTCGGCTGGACGCCGGACTACCGCAAGCCCGGCGAGCGCATCGAATGGTGGTATCACAATCTCGGCTCGGTGACCGGCGCCGGCGTCGCCGAAACCACCAACCAGATGGAATATGATGACGAGGTCGTGTTCCTGGCCGAGCAGAAGCTCTATCAGCTTTCGCGCGAGCAGGACGACGCGAGCCATCGCCCCTGGTGCCTCACCGTTTCGCTGTCGCACCCGCACGATCCCTATGTGGCGCGCAAGCAGTACTGGGATCTCTACGAACATTGCCAGGCGCTCGACCCGGAAACGGGATTTATCGCGCATGACGAGCAAGACACGCATTCGCAGCGGCTGTACCGCGCCAGCGACTATCCTGCCTTCGAGATCACGCCCGAGCAGGTGCGCCGTTCCCGGCGCGGTTATTTCGCCAACATTTCCTATGTCGACGACAAATTGGGCTCGCTTCTGGACGTGCTCACGCGAACGCGCATGCTCGACGACACGATCATCCTGTTCTGCTCGGACCACGGCGACATGCTCGGCGAGCGCGGACTGTGGTTCAAGATGAGCTTCTTCGAGGGCTCGGCGCGGGTGCCGCTGATGATCGCCGGCAAGGGCGTTCGTCCCGGCCTGATCGAGGCGCCGGTCTCCAATCTCGACGTGGCGCCGACGCTCTGCGACCTTGCCGGCATCGACATCGGCGCGATCGCGCCATGGACTGACGGCCAGTCGCTGCTGCCGCYCACCGATGGCAAGGCGCGCACCGCGCCGGTGCTGATCGAATATGCCGCCGAAGGCTCCTACGCGCCGCTGGTGGCGATCCGCGAGGGCCGCTTCAAATTCGTCCATTGCGAGCTCGACCCGCCGCAGCTGTTCGATCTCGAAGCCGATCCGCTCGAGCGCGACAACCTCGCCGACGATCCGGCCAATGCCGCGCTGGTAGCCGCCTTCATGGACAAGGTGCGGGCGCGCTGGGACATGGCCGGCTTCGATGCGGCCGTGCGCGAGAGCCAGGCGCGGCGCTGGGTGATCTATCCGGCACTGCGCAACGGCGCCTACTACCCCTGGGATTTCCAGCCGCTGCAGAAGGCGTCGGAGCGTTACATGCGCAACCACATGAATCTCGACAATCTCGAAGAGAGCAAAAGGTATCCGCGAGGCGAATGATGACGCTTGTCCCCTCCCTCGATCACCTCAGGCAGGCCTATGCCGTCACCTCCAAGGCGACGCAGATCACGCCGCTGCTGGAATCGGCCGCACTCGCCAGGGAGACCGGTGCGGCCCGCGTCTTCATCAAGCCGGAATCGCTGCAGTGGGCCGGGTCCTTCAAGATACGCGGCGCCTATTGGCGGCTGAAGCGGCTGTCGGCCGACGAGGCGACGAAAGGCGTCGTCGCCTATTCCTCCGGCAATTTCGCGCAAGGGCTGGCAGCCGCCGGCCAGGCGCTCGGCATTCCCGTCACCATCGTCATGCCGATCGATGCGCCGGCCGCCAAGCGTGACGCAACCGCGGGCTACGGCGCGCGTGTCGTGCTGACCGACCATGGCGAGCGCGCGCGAGAAGAGGTTGCCGCCGCCAAGGCGCGCGAGATCGCGCAGACGGAAGGGCTGGCCCTGCTGCATCCTTTCGACGATCCGGAGATCGTCGCCGGCCAGGCTGGCGCCGGCCTCGAAGCGCTCGACCAGCTTGAGGCCAAGGGCGCCAGCGCCGATCTGTTGTTCTGTTCGGTCGGCGGCGGCGGGCTGATCGGCGGCGTTTCGCTGGCCTTCCACTATCTGTCGCCGGCCACCGAAATCATCGGCGTCGAGCCGGAAGGTTTCAATGGCATGGGCTCGTCATTGGCGCATGGCAGCATCGAGACCATGCCGATCGGCCCGAAATCGATCTGCGACGGGCTGATGTCGCGGCGTCCGGGCGACGCGCCGTTCGCAGCGGTCAAGACCGCAGGCGTTCGCGGCATCACCGTCGACGATCAATCGGTGCGGCGCGCCATGCGAATCGCCTTCGAGCGGATGAAGCTGGTGCTGGAGCCGTCCGGGGCCGCCTCGCTGGCAGCACTCCTCGGCGGCAATGTGGATGTGACTGATAAAACCGTCCTTGTTGTGGCTACCGGCGGCAATGTCTCGCTCGCCGATTTTATGGCGCATATGAACCATGCTTGAAGCGGATTTCGTTATCATCGGCTCCGGCTCCGCCGGCTCGGCCATGGCCTATCGACTGTCGGAAGACGGCAAGCAGTCGGTTATCGTCATCGAATTCGGCGGCAGCGATATCGGGCCGCTCATCCAGATGCCGTCGGCGCTGTCGATCCCGCTCAATATGAGCCTTTACGACTGGGGTTTTGCCAGCGAGCCGGAACCACACCTCGGCGGCCGCGTCCTGGCGACACCGCGCGGCAAGGTGATCGGCGGCTCGTCCTCGATCAACGGCATGGTCTATGTGCGCGGCCATGCCCGCGACTTTGACCATTGGGCCGAAGAAGGTGCGACGGGTTGGGGCTTCGCCGACGTGCTCCCCTATTTCAAGCGCATGGAGGATAATGACGGCGGCGAGGACGGCTGGCGCGGACATGGGGGGCCGCTGCATGTGCAGCGTGGCTCGCGCAAAAATCCGCTCTACGGCGCCTTCGTCGAAGCGGGCCGCCAGGCCGGCTTCGAGCTGACCGACGACTACAACGGCTCCAAGCAGGAAGGCTTTGGGCCGATGGAGCAGACCATAAGTGGTGGCCGCCGCTGGTCGGCTGCATCAGCCTATCTGAAGCCGGCGCTCAAACGGAAAAACGTGAGTCTGGTCAAGGGCTTTGCCCGGAGGGTGATCATCGAGAATCAACGCGCCGTCGGCGTCGAGATCGAGGCTCACAAACAGATTCAGGTCGTTAAGGCGCGACGCGAGGTGATCGTCGCCGCCTCTTCGATCAATTCGCCCAAAATCCTGATGCTGTCCGGCATCGGCCCAGCCGAGCATTTGCGCGAAAACGGCATTGCTGTGGTCGCCGACCGGCCCGGCGTCGGCCGCAATCTGCAGGACCATATGGAGCTCTATATCCAGCAGGAATCGACCAAGCCGATCACGCTGAATTCGGTTCTCAATCCATTCTCGAAAGCGCTGATCGGAGCACAGTGGCTGTTCTTCAAGTCCGGCCTCGGCGCCACCAACCATTTCGAGGCCGCCGCCTTCGTGCGCTCGCGCGCCGGCGTCGATTATCCCGACATCCAGTATCACTTCATCCCGGCGGCAGTGCGCTATGACGGGAAGGCGGCGGCGAAGTCGCACGGCTTCCAGGCTCATGTCGGGCCGATGCGGTCGAAGTCGCGGGGTTCGGTGACGCTGCGGTCGCCAGACCCGCAAGCAAACCCCGTGATCCGCTTCAACTACATGTCGCATCCGGACGACTGGACGGAGTTCCGCCACTGCATCCGGCTGACCCGCGAAATCTTCGGCCAGTCGGCGTTCGACGCTTTTCGCGGCCAGGAGATCTCGCCGGGCAGCCATGTGCAGACGGACGACGATCTCGACATCTTCATTCGCGACCATGCCGAGAGCGCCTACCACCCATGCGGCACCTGCAAGATGGGCCGCGCCGATGACGCGATGAGTGTTGTCGATTCCGAATGCCGGGTCATCGGCGTCGAGGGGTTGCGGGTCGCCGATTCCTCGATCTTCCCGCGCGTCACCAACGGCAATCTCAACGCGCCGTCGATCATGACCGGCGAGAAGGCGTCCGACCACATTCTTGGTCGCACGCCGCTGGCGCCGTCCAACCAGGAACCATGGATCAATCCGCGCTGGCAGCAGTCGGACAGATAGAGCATGATCCGCCTGACAGATTGAGCCGTCCCTAGATCGAGCCGCCCGTTCTCAGGGGCGCAGACATTCGGAGACCATCCATGCGCGCCCAGCCCACGGCATCGCACTACGTCAACGGACGCTACATCGACGATGAGCAAGGGGCGCCGCTGCCGGTCATCTATCCGGCAACCGGCGAGACCATCGCCGTGCTGCGTTCGGCGACGCCGAATGTGCTGGAACTCGCCATCGAGGCCGCGCGCGCCGCGCAGCCGGCGTGGGCGCGGCTGAAGCCGGTCGAGCGCGGCCGCATCCTGCGCCGCGCGGCCGACATTCTGCGCGCCCGCAATGCCGACCTCGCCCGAATCGAGACGCTCGACACCGGCAAGGCGATCCAGGAAACGCTGGTGGCGGATGCACCGTCGGCCGCGGACTGCCTTGAATATTTCGGCGGCGCGGTCGCCGCCTTTAATGGCGAGGCCGTCGATCTCGGCGGCCCCTTCGCCTACACGCGGCGCGAGGCGCTTGGCGTCTGCGTCGGCATCGGCGCCTGGAACTATCCGATCCAGATCGCCGGTTGGAAATCCGCGCCGGCGCTCGCGATGGGCAATGCCATGGTGTTCAAGCCGTCGGAAAACACCCCGCTTTCGGCACTGGCGCTGGCCGAAATCTACAGCGAGGCCGGCCTGCCCGACGGGCTGTTCAACGTCGTGCAGGGCTATGGCGATGTTGGCGCGGGCCTTGTCGGCCACGATGTCGTCGCCAAGGTTTCGGTCACCGGCTCGGTGCCAACCGGGCGCAAGGTGCTGTCGCTTGCCGGTTCAAAGATGAAGCACGCGACGATGGAGCTCGGCGGCAAGTCGCCTCTGATCGTCTTCGACGATGCCGACATCGAAAACGCCATTGGCGGCGCCATGCTGGGCAATTTCTACTCCACCGGCCAGATCTGCTCGAACGGCACGCGGGTCTTCGTACAAAGCGGCATCCACGACCGCTTCGTCGAGCGGCTGGTCGAGCGGACGAAGAAAATCCGCATCGGCGACCCGCTCGATCCCGAAACGCAGATGGGGCCACTGGTCTCCAAGGCGCAGCACGAGAAGGTCGTCGGCTATATCGCGGTCGGCAAGCAGGATGGTGCTGTTCTAGCCTGTGGCGGCAACGTACCTTCGCTGCAGGGTTTCCACGGCGGCTTCTTCGTCGAACCGACGGTGTTCACCGGTGTCACCGACACCATGCGCATCGCCCGCGAGGAGATTTTCGGACCGGTCATGAGCGTGCTGAAATTCGACGGCGAGGACGAAGTGATCGACCGCGCCAACGACACCGAATTCGGTCTTGCCGCCGGCGTCTTCACCCGCGATCTGCCGCGCGCCCACCGCGTCATCGCCGAGCTGCAAGCCGGCACCTGCTGGATCAACGCCTATAATCTGACGCCGGTCGAAATCCCCTTCGGCGGCTTCAAGCAGTCCGGCATCGGCCGCGAGAATTCGCTGGCCGCGCTGGCGCTGTACTCGCAGCTGAAGTCGATCTATGTCGAGACGGGGGATGTCGCGAGCCCGTATTGAGTCGAGCCTAGTCTACGCCGCGTCCGCCGCCGTCCCATCCAGATACTGCGTCAGCGCGCAGACAAGATGATAAAAGATGCTGGCCGGAACATCTGACGCCAGCGAGCGGCCGCGTTCGTCGATGCGGTCGATCCACAGGCCGATCGGGGCCGGATCGATGTGCCAGCGGAACAGCCGGCCGACACGGGCTTCGATCTCGGGCTTCAGGTCAGGACCGCCTGTGCCGTCCAACGCGATCGCCGCCTTTATGGCTTCGGCCTGCGGCCAGCTGCGCGATATCAGGTCGAGCGGCAGGCCCTGTCTGGAGACGGCGCCATAGGCAAGGCCGGTAGCCCGGTTCAGGCCGTTGGCGATGGCCGAAGCGTAGAGTTTCCTGGCGAAGCCGTTCAGTTCGGCCTGGCCGCTGCGTCCGGCGAAATCGACCAGCAGCGACGCCCATTCGAAGTGATGGCCGGGCTCGGTCAACGCGCCCTTCTCGCCGGCTAGCGGCTTCCATTCGTCATCGAAATATTCGCCGAGCGTCCAGCTCTCGGGATCGAAGAAATGGCTGCGGAAGAGGTCAATGATGCGAGCCGCACGGCGCAGATGCGCCCGCTCGCCGGTCGCCTGGTGCCAGGCAAGAAAGGCCTCCAGCAAATGCATGTGCGGATTCGAGCGCCGCTCACCCTCTGCGTCCGATGTTTCGAGGAAGCCGGTCATGCGACGATCCTCAAGATGGGCGTCGAGGAAGGCGAAGGTTTCCTCGCCCAGTCGCAAGGCATCGGGATTGCCTGACATATGCGCACGCGCCAGCGCCAAGAGCACGCAGGAATGGTCGTACGCGTCTTCGGTGGCGTCGGCGACAGCGCCGTCGACATTCAGCGTGCGCACCCAACCGCCGCGTTCGGTGCGGCCCTTCCCTGCCATGAAGTCGATGCCATGCGCGATCAGCCGCTCGGCCGGGCCAGTCCAGCCGCGATCCTTGGCAACCGCGAAGGCATAGACCTGGCGAGCCTGCGTGCGCATGCGCTTCGGCTTTACCAGCGGTGAGCCGTCGAAGCCAAGCGCTTCGTGGAAGCCGCCATGGCGGTCGTCGACGCCCGATGTCGACCAGAGTGGCAAGGTTTCCTGGAACAGCCAGTGGTGCACGCGGCGCCGCCAGGCGCCGCTTTCGATGACGCGATCATGCGCCGGGGTGAATCTGGTTTCCAGCCGGCCCGATTTCTCGAGCTGCTCGACCACCTTCTTGACGTGCTGGCTGTGGCTTACCGGAGCGACGAAAGTGGCGTCCGATGTCGAGACGATGGCAACATCCTTCATGCCGATTGCCGACAAAAGGCGGCCGTCGCTGCGGATGTAGGAGTTCTCGCAATCGATGGCGACGACGTCGCCGACAATGACATTGCCCTGGTCGTCGGCAGGGCCGACATCGAGCAGCGACTGCCAGGAGCCGAGATCGTTCCAGCGGAAGCCCGCCGGCACCATCGCGATGTCCCTCGCCCGCTCCATGATGGCATAGTCGATCGAATTGGACGGGATGGCCGCGTAGAGCTCGAGCGGCATGTAGAGGCCGGACAGATCCGATGTCGCCGCCTTGTAGGCCGCTTCGGTTGCCTGCCAGATGTCCGGCTGGAACTTAGCGAAGGCATCGCGCATGGCACCGGCGCGAAACAGAAAGATGCCGGTGTTCCAATAGAAGTTTCCGGCTTCGAGATAGCCCTGCGCGGTCGCGAGGTCCGGCTTTTCGACGAAGCGCGAAACGTCGAACACGCCGCGCTTCTCGGCGGAGACCTCGATATAGCCATAGCCGGTTTCGGGCTGCGTCGGCTTGATGCCGAACACAACGAGCCGGCCGGCGCGCGCCGCTTCGGCGCCTGCCTCGACGCTCTGCCAGAATTGCCCTGCTGTCGATATTTCGTGGTCCGACGGCACCACCAGCACCAGGCTGTCGCCGAATTCGGACAAGGTGCGCAGCGTTGCAAGGGCCACCGCCGCGGCGGTGTTGCGCCCTGTAGGCTCGAACAGCGGACCGCCGCCGGCAAGATCGAGCCCGGCGAGATCGGCACGGACGCGTTCGGCGTGGCGCTCCGAAGCGATCAGGAAGATCGGAGTTTGACGGTCAGGCCTTGCCGCCAGGCGGCGCAAGGTCTTGGCCAGCATGGAGCCATCACCCGAAAGATCGTGAAACTGCTTCGGATTGTCCTCGCGCGACAACGGCCACAGCCGTGAGCCGACGCCGCCGCTCATGACAAAACTGACGATGCGCTGACTCATTCGGGTCTCGCTGAGAAGTTGGTCGCAGGTACAGACATGCCTTAAGCCGTGTTTGCCCGATTGGAAATCCGCTCGACCGCCAGGTCGATGAAGGCCTTAACCAGAGGTGAGAGGTGCCGGCTGCTGGGAAAGAGAACATGCAGGCCGCCCGCTGGCGTCCGCTGCAGCAGCCGCACACCGACCTCGCGCTCGAGCACGGCGACACAGCGGCTGATGGTTGTCTTCGGCATGGCCAACACGCGCGCGGCAGCGGTGAAGCTGCCGGCTTCGACGACGCGGGCAAACACGACGACATCGTTGAGATCGACCATTGTATTCACTGTTGGGATAAAGTCTTTCAATTATAGGCACTTATGCATCAATGGGATAGCGCCGAATTTTGCTCCAGACAAAGCGGCAAGGAGCAAATGCGACGACCAGCAAACGCAGCCTTCTTGTGACCAGGACCACGGGCCAGCAAGGAGGCGCCGTCGCGCGCGCCCTGCTGTCCAGGGCCATCGCGTCAAGGCGCTGACGCGCAAGCCGGACGGCGATGCCGCACGGCAACTCGCCGCGGCGGGCACCGAGGTCGGGGCCGGCGGGGACGCGGCACTGATGTTCGAATGGTTCGGCCGCGTCGGTTACGACGTCGATATATCGCTGCCCCGCGCAGGCAATTTCCCGGGTGCGGTGCCATGGTTTTGCCGGCTGGGCGCGCGCGTTCGACTGCAGCGCCAGCGCCTGCGCGGCAAAAGCTGATGAAATGCGACAGAAGCGCTGCCATTGCCGCTTGCAGGAATGAAGTGTGGCGGCTATAAGCCCGCGGTCTGGTCACGGAGTGTAGCGCAGCCTGGTAGCGCACCTCGTTCGGGACGAGGGGGTCGCAGGTTCAAATCCTGCCACTCCGACCAGAAAAAACAGATACTTAAATATCTGTTTCTCCCGATACCCCACGTTTGGGATCGCGTTTCGCGCGCAGCGGGACGGTAGCGCCATATCTTTCCTGCTCTCTGCAATCCTGCTCGCCAATTGGCCGGTCGTTCTGGACGGCGACACGGCCGTGCTCGATGGAACGCATGTCCAAATCGCCAATATCGGCACCCCCGAGCTCCATCACTTCCATTGCGGTGTGCTTGGGTCGACATCCTGGCGCCGATCGACGGCGTTAACGCGGTCAACGTCATCGCCGCCGCCACTCGACTTATAGCCAGTACCGGGCTGGCAGTTTGGTGCCGGAAGCTCATCTGCCGCGCCGGGTATGTTTGACACGCATCAAAGCCGGACCATCCCCGTTTTCCCTACCATGGCCCACGTCTTGCTTTTTTGGAGATAGGCCATGGATCAAAAAATCAGAGACACCATCCTCAATCTGTTGAGCACGCATCGCATCATGAGGGTTGCCACTTTACGGCCTGACGGCTGGCCCCAGGCCACCACCGTGGGATATGTGAACGACGGCTTGACCCTCTATTTCTTGTGCGGTCTTGAGAGTCAAAAAGCCAAGAATCTGGCGAGGGACAACCGGCTTTCCCTCACAATTGACCATGACACAGCCGATCTGATGGCGATCACTGGCCTGTCGATGGCCGCCCACGCCGAACCCGTGCTGGACCGGGCCGAAGCTGAGAAGGTTCTCAGCATGCTGCCGTCGAAGTATCCGGACGCTCCGCCCCTGCCGATGAAGATGCCAGGTCCGGACGAGGTTCGGATATTTCGGGTGATGCCGACGACCATTTCGGTGCTCGACTATACCAAGGGCTTTGGACACACGGACCTTGTCGCCTGCTGACGCAACGCCTTCCTGCACAGTTGGACATGAACTTGCCATTCGGTGTTGAACAGTTCTTTGCGGTTTTCGCCGCTTACAACAGCGCGATCTGGCCGTTCCAGATTGTCGCCTATGTCTTGGGCGCGTTTGCCGTCGGTGCGGTACTGAGCGGTCGTTCTCCTGCCTGCGAGAGGATTGTTTTCGCCGTCCTGTCACTTCTATGGGCATGGAATGGAGTGGCCTATCATTTGCTGTTCTTTTCGCCGGTCAATCCGGTGGCAAAAGTATTTGCCGGGCTGTTCATTGCCCAGGCCGCTCTCTTCGCTATGTATGCCGTCATCGCTCCTCCAGAACTCAGGTTCGAGCTTCGATCGGGCTGGCACTCAATCGCTGGCTTGGCGCTCATCCTATATTCGGCGCTGGTCTACGAAATTCTTGGGGTCATGGCCGGCCATGGCCTGATGAACGGGCCGCTGTTCGGTGTGGCGCCGTGTCCAAGCACAATCTTCACGATCGGCCTGCTGTTGCTGCTTAGAGGTCGATCCGTGTTGCCGCTATCGGTGATCCCTGTCATCTGGGTCTTGATAGGCACCGGTGCGGCGCTGATGCTTCAGGTCCGCGAAGATTTCGGCCTCGCAATAGCTGGCCTTGTTCTAGGCGTCAGTCTCGCTTCCGACTGGCTGCGGCGCCCGCAATCCTGACGAGCGAAAGCTTCGCCGCAGGAGCAAAACTGCTATTCCCACACCATAGTTTCGCTCTTCTGCAGGTAGCTTGAGCCGTCGGCCTCGGCCGGTCAGCTTGCGATGGAGGGTCGCTGCACATAGCTGACGTCGCGCTTATCGCAGGCCGAAAAAGCTCAGTATCGCTATGACGATGACCACCGCTCCGACGAGCCAAATGATATTGTTCATGATCTTCTCCCGTTGCCTGAAAGCCCGCGCCTCTGGCGGAGTAACGTGGGCCGACCAACCGTTCCCGGCCGATCTTCAGCAGACGCCAAGCGATGGTGTCGGCTGCAAGGGAGAACCATTAGGCAGAACTAATGTTCCATAGATCGGCAAGATCGACCGATGGCCCTGCGATTGCTTTTATATTAGCTGGGATGCATGTTTTGCCGAGGAATGCCACAATGCCGGTGACATCGGAGCCAATATGAAAAGACTGGTTTTCGCGGCGGCGGTATTTGCATTTGCCTGCCACTGCGCGCCCTCTCAGGCGGACGATGAGCGGTCGTGCCAAATCATGGCTGCCGCGGCCCTGCTTTCCGGGAAGACCAACTGCAGAGACGGCGACATCGCCACCATCGCCGGCGTCACCACCAAGGAGGTACCGGAAGCGATAGCCAGGTATTGCGATTTTTGGGCACAGATCATCGTGCTGCCCGACGCGAGCGCGTCCGATGCATCAAGCCGCTTCGTTCTTTGCAAGTACCGCCAGCGAGAGGCAGCCCCTTCTCAACCTTAGCCATACGGCTCGTCCATTCGGTTTGCCAGACGCGGTCCGACTGTCCCCGGGACACCCGGAACCAAAGGGCCTGGCGGCAGTTATCCGACGAAGGGCTAATCAAGGCAATGGAGAAATTGCAATGAAATCAATGATCATGTGCGCTTTGGCGCTTTCCATCGGATTGCCGGCTGTCGCTTCGGCCGCGGAAGCCGACGTCATCATCAGGACTCACCATCGCCACCACAGCAACGTCAGGATCATCAACGAGGATGGCCAGCGCCTGCATCACCGACACCACGGTACGGTAGCGTTCTACGATCATGGCCGCAGGCACCATCGTCCGGATGCCGTCATTGTCACGAGCTCGATGTCCAGGCACCATCACCGTCACCCCGTGGTGATCCAAAACAACGACTATTGATCGGCCCTAAGGCCCGGCTCGTTACAGCCGGGCCTTCTGCATGAAATCTGCAATGTGGTTGAGTGACCTGCACGCCGACACGGCATCATCAACGGACGGCCGGGTGATTACGATGCCGTTCAACCTCTCCGAAGAAGTCGCGGAATCTCGCGCGTCATAGGCTGGAATTCCGGCTACGGCGCGTGCAGATAGTTGGGGTTCGCCCGCCACGCGGACGCGGCGGGCGAACCCTATCAGCGCAGGAAGGGACGTAGCTGCGCCAATCTGCCAAATATTCGTGCCCGCGGATCGTCAGCCAAAGGCTATTCCAATCGCCATGAAGATGATGGGCATGGCGAAGATCACCGCTAGCAACCAGCTTGCTTGTCGAACACTCTTGTCCATCAGCTTCCTCCCGAATGTGTAGGTGACAACGGCTACGAACGGTGGCCGTTCCGAGCAACACAACAGGCAGGACCATTGCATTTTGCGGCCAGACCAAGGTCCGGCTCTCCGCCGGACCGAAGCCCAGCCAGGGAACGTTTTCGCTGCGGCTCTGTTTCGGGTGGTTGGGCGCGAGGACAATCAAACGAGGAAGCGAAACTGGATGAACGTCACCATCGCTAACAATGAAGCCATACAATCCGATGTCCTGGGAGTGCGCGTAGCTGACCTCAAGGCAAGGATGCGGCAGGCCCGGATTACCACGAGCGAAATGAAGACCTTCCAAAAGGTCGCGGCCATCATGGTCGGCAGACGAGGCAGCATTGATGGCGACGATCTGATCGCCGCGTCCTTCGTTGCGGACACATTCCTGGATGAGAAAACGCTCTGAAACAATGCGGACAATCAGCAAGCTTTTTGATTCCCACGCCGAAGCCGCCCAGGTTGCCGGAGAGCTGGTGGCGGTCGGTGTTCCTCGCGTCCAGATTGCCATTATCGGGCCCTACCAGGACGAACTGGCAGTGCTAAAGTCTCCGAGTGTCATTCTTTGTGCCATCGGTGCGGCATTGGCTTGCGCGAGCGCCCTCGCGGTCTACGGCGTCAGTTCTGTTACGGCCGGACTGCCGGCGACAGCACTGGTTTGCGCGGTCTGTGGCGGCGGTGCCGGCGGACTGCTCGGTGCCTTGATGACCACAGCGGCAAGGTCGGAAGATCGGAGCCTTGCCGAGGGCGTCGTCTTGGTGACGGCGCATGTCGGTGAAAATGAAACCGGCGTCGCCCGGGCGGTGCTGGACGGCTGCGCTCCTGCCGCAATCATCGCCGAAGCAGCCTGAATTCAGTCAGGCTGAACGAAGGCGGCACGCGGGCTGGCGCCACAACCAGCGCGAGCCGCCGAGGTCGCACCGCCGGCCAAGGCCGCCCCGACATCAACCGAGGCGGCCCCCTTGGCTTCCAGTGATTGCATTAAGACACTCGACGGACACCAACTTCGAGGGACCGAGAACGTTCCCACATCGGCTGGCCTCTGTGGTCCAATGCGGTAGGGCCTTCTCGCGAGCCCAATCTTTGACGAAATAATCGTCGGCTCCAGATAGTTCGGTGGATATGATGAAGCCAGTGAAACGGTGAGCCGGTGTGGATATGGATTTGATCGCGACGACGACCTCGACACCGGTTCTTGTGATTGCGGTGCTTCTCGTTACCGGCTGCTCGTCGATCGGCCGGACCGCCGGTCCGGCGACGTACGATAAGATGAGTTGCACCGAGCTCAACAGCGCGCTAGGCGAAAAGGCCACGGAAATCTCACAAACCGCCATCACCCGCGGCAAGGTTGCCAACACCAGTGTGCCGCGCTGGCTGCTTGGTGTTTCGCGCGTGAAGACCGCTGTCGCCAATCGTGAGACCGCCAGGATCGACCGGCTGAAACAGCAGCAGGATGCCATTGCCGCCGTGCGGGCGCGCAAATGCTCGAGCTCACCGGGCTGAGCGAATAGGTGCCGCCATGATCATTCCCCTCACCTGAAGCGCAATCTCAGGCGCTCAGCCGGAATCGGGTGACATCGATCGCCGCTGCCATCAGCGTCTGCGTGTAGATGTGCTGCGGGTTGCTGAAGATCGCCTCGGTCGGCCCCTCCTCGACGATCTTGCCCTGTTTCATGACGATGATGTAATCGGCGATGGCGCGCACCACGGCGAGGTCGTGGCTGATGAACAGGTAGGACAGTTCATGGTCCGCCTGCAGCTTGCGCAGGAGTTCGACGATCTGTTTCTGCACCGAGCGGTCGAGCGCCGAGGTCGGCTCGTCCAGCACGACCATTTTGGGCTTCAGGATCATGGCGCGGGCAATGGCGATGCGCTGCCGCTGGCCGCCGGAAAATTCGTGTGGGTAGCGGTTGCGGGCGTTGGGGTCGAGGCCGACTTCGCGCAAGGCCTCGACCGCGCGCTGGTCGCGCTGCTTGCCCGACAGATCGGGCTCATGCACCAGCAGCCCTTCGGTGATGACCTGGCCGACGGTCATGCGCGGCGACAGCGAGCCGAAAGGATCCTGGAAGACGAGTTGCATCTGGCGCCGCAGCGGCCGCATCGCCTGGCGGTCGGCTGTCGAAATGTCGCGATCGCCAAAACGAATCAAGCCATCGCTCGGCAGCAGCCGCAGCAGCGCGCGGCCAAGCGTCGATTTCCCCGAACCGGATTCGCCGACAATGCCGATGGTCTGGTTA
>NZ_PNOT02000023.1 GCF_002879535.1 Mesorhizobium intechi | reverse complement strand
GGCCGAAGAGGGGCGGGCAGCAGGCGAGGCGAGCGAGCAGGTCGCCAGTGAGAGCCGGACGGACCGCCTCAGGATTCGCGCCGCCTGGATGTATTTCGTCGAGCAGATGACGCAGAACGAGATCGCCGACGTGCTTGGCGTCGGCCGCGTCACCATCGTGCGCATGCTCGCCGACGCGCGCTCGCGCAACGAAGTGAAGATCACCATCGAAAGCGAATTGTCGGAGATCGTACGGCTGGAGCGCGCGCTGGAGCGAACCTTCGGCCTGCAGCAGGCGCTGGTCGCCCCGCTTACCGCGCCCAATGCCGACCCGATCCCCGCGATTAGCGCCAAGACCGGGGCTTTCCTGTCCGACACGATGAAATCAGGCATGCGCGTCGGCGTCGGGTGGGGCCGGACGCTGTTCTCCAGCCTGCCCTTCATCAGCGCCAAGTCGCTCTCCGATTTCAAGGTCATTTCGCTGCTGGGCGGTGTCGGCGTGGTGCGGCGCTACAACCCGGCCGAGTTCGCCTGGCGCTTCGCCCAGATCTTCCAGGGCGACGGGTATCTGATCCCCACGCCGGCCGTCGTCGACAGCGTCGAGACCAAGATCGCGCTGGTCGAGCGCTGCGGCCTGCAGGAGGTCTTCGAAATGGCCAACGTGCTCGATGCGGTTCTGCTGAGCGTCGGCGGCATCGCCTCGGCCACCACCTTCTCTCGCGGAGGCTTTCTCAGGGAGGCGGACCGCGAGGCCCTGCTCGAGCGTGGCGCCGTCGGCGACCTTCTGTTCCATTTCTTCGACCGCAATGGCGACCTGGTCGACCATCCCGTCAACAGCCATGTGATGTCGGTGGAAGTCGACCGTCTGCGCGCGGCGCCAATCCGCATCCTTACCTCCGGCGGCGAGGAGAAGACCGAGGCGCTGCTCGGCGCCATGAACCTGATCGCGCCGACGATCCTGATTACCGACGAGGAAAGCGCCAAGCGCATGCTCGAGGCGGTCAGCGCAAGCTGAAAGATCCCGTGATGTAATCGGGCCAGGCCTGCTGCTCGTCGAAAACGGCTTCGAGATCCGGCGTGTCCGCCAATATGCCGCCGAGTACCAGCGCCGTGGCGACGCCGGCGCCGTTGCCGCCTGCCACGTCGTGCTCGACGCTGTCGCCGACGCAGACCACGCTGCGGCGGTCAGGCTCGCCGGCCAGCGCCAGGGCTGCGTCGAAGATCGCCGGATAGGGCTTGCCGATGCGGGTGACGCTGCCGCCCAGGCCTTCGTAGAGGTCGGCGATCTCGCCGGCGCCGAAGCGCGGTCCGACAGCCGTCAGCATGATCCTGTCGGGGTTGGTGCAGAAGCACGGCACCTGCCGCGCCGCCGCCGGGGCGAGCAGCCGGCGATAATGGTCGAGGTCGTGGCGGTCGCCCTCGCTGGCCGAGATCAGCACCAGCTCGGCGTCCTCGCCGGCCGCGGTCAGCACAAAGGGCAGGCCCTCGATCGCTGTGCGGTCGTTGTCGCGGCTGATCAGAAGGCATTTTGTCCCCGCGCGCAGCTTTCCCGATGCCGCCATCTCGTTGAAGGATCGCCACGCCACCTCGCCGGAGGACACAAAATGGTCCCAGCTGCCGGCGGCGAAGCCGAGTTTCAGCAAGCGGTCCTCATTGGGCCTGGCGCGTTTGCCGGAATTGGAGATCAGCACCACCGTCTTGCCGGCGCGCTTCAGCGCCGGCAATGCCTCTACCGCGCCTGGATAAGGAGCCTGGCCGTCATGCAGCACGCCGAACTGGTCGAGCAGGAACACCTGGTAGCGATCGACCAGCGGCCCGATACCGTCGAGGCGCTCGATCTTCGTCGCACTCATACCAGTCCTGCCTTGCGTGCGCCCTTGAGCGCCAGCCGCGCCGTGCCGGCGGCCGCCTCGTCGGAAAGTGCGGGCGGGAAATCGACGCCGAGCTTGCGCCGCCGGATCGCTGTCCAGGCCGGATTTGCAGCGCCGCCGCCGACGCTCCTGACCGAGGTCAGCGCCGGCGCGCCGAGCTCGGTCAGCCGACGATAGCCGAGCGCCTCGATCGCCGCCATGCCCTCGAACATCGCCTTGAGATAGTCGGCATCCTCAGCTGGTCGCGGCGAAAGACGCGGCGGCAAGGTGGGATCGGCGATTGGGAATCGTTCACCCGATGCGCCGAGCGGATAGTAGTCGAGCCCGGTTTCGGTCGTGGGGTCTATCGCCGCGCTGAGTTCGATGATCCGCGCCAGCGAAAAATGCTGCGCCAGCACCTTGCCGCCGGAATTCGACGCACCGCCGGCCAGCCAGGTGTCGCCAAGGCGATGGCTGTAGATGCCGAATCGCGGTGCCGAGATTGGCCGGTCGGACAGGATCTTGATGGTCAGCGAGGATCCCAGCGCCGTGACGCCATCGCCGGCGGCCGTGGCGCCGGTCGCCAGGAACGAGGCACAGCCATCCGTGGTGCCGGCGACCACGACCGCATAGCGCGGCAGGCCGAACAGCTCCGCTGCGGCCGCGGCGAGCGTGCCGGTGACGTCACCCGGCTCGACCACATCAGGCAGCAACTCCATGCGCATGCCGGTGGCCGCGATCCAGTCCGGCCAGCGGCGCGCCTCGACATCAAAGCCTGTCTTCAGCGCATTGTTCTCGTCACTGACGTCGAAGCGGCCGGAGAAGTTGGCGGCGATCCAGTCGGCTTGGTGCAGCACGGCCGCGATATCGGGCAGATGCTGGAACCGCAACGCCTTGGCCAGGCCTGAGGTGGCGCCGTGCGCGGCGCTCGCGTCCGGCGCCTTGCGCGCGATGGCGGCCAGGATGCCGGCGTCGTCGACCTTGTCGTTGTACATCAGCGGTTCGGCCAGTGGTTGCCCGGCGCCGTCGACCGGCAGCAGCGTGCCCGACGTGCCGTCGACGGCTATGGCACGGACAGCAGTGCGGTCGACCCCCGAAAGCAGTTCTGTCAGAGCCGCCTGGACCGCTTGCCACCATGCCGACGGGGAGCGGGGATTTGGGCCGAATTTGTCAAGCCGAACGGCGGACTGGCCGGCAATGGAAAAATCCGGACGCATGGCGACGGCGCGCGCGCCCGATGTGCCGATGTCGATGCCGATGACAAGGGGCATCATGTCTTCAGTCCTGTGCTAGGCGCCTGTGGCATTGAGCTTCTGTCGATACTGCTCGGC
Organism: Mesorhizobium intechi; assembly: GCF_002879535.1. Taxonomy (GTDB): domain Bacteria; phylum Pseudomonadota; class Alphaproteobacteria; order Rhizobiales; family Rhizobiaceae; genus Mesorhizobium; species Mesorhizobium intechi. The sequence goes on along the minus strand of NZ_PNOT02000023.1, from coordinate 27,006 downwards.
GTCCCAATTGACCAGTTCGTCGTTCTCGGCAGCGGTGAGATAATTAAGCCGCGCCGCGACATCGACGCGAGCGGTCACGTCGGCGAGGCAGCGCTGCATGGCGTCGGCGCCGGCACTGGCGTCGCCTCGCATCAGCACGCCAGCGCCGGGAAACAGGATCGCCACGGGGGCCATGCCCAGGCGCGCTGTGACGCTAGCCGCCTTCTCGCCTGGCTCGGCCACCACCGACCCCTGGCCGAGGAAGATGACATGGTCGGGATAGAGGCTGCCAGCCTCCGCCATGCGACGGCTTTGCGCATCGAGCGCAACTGCGTGGGCTTCCAGATCCACCGGTAACCGGTAGGTGCTGTCGGCGGCAAGCGCTGTCAGGGCCGCGATGTCGGGCGGGGCGGTCGCGCGCGCCGGCCGTGCCAATAGCGAACGGACGCGGTGGAGCAGCCGCTCGGCCTTGTCCACGGTTTCGGCGGCAACGACCAGCCCATGATTGCCAAGGATCAGGACGTCAACACCAGGCCGCAGTCTCTCGGCAATGCCGCGGGCGAGGGGCAAGCCCGGCCGGCAATAAGGCACATAGGCCCATTCGATGCCGCCGAGCCGGCTGGCGACCTCGGCCTCGCCATTGGCCTGCACGGCAAGCGCAATCGTGTCGACGCAGTGGACATGCAGGACCGCGCGTTGCGGCATCAAGGCATGCACCGTGGTTTCGATCGACGGGCGCAGGCCGCGCGGATTGAGTTCGTCGATGGTGAAGGCCTGCGGCTTGTCGGCGGCGGGATCGCCCTCTTCGACCGCCTTGAGCAGCGGCGCCATCGCCACCGGAACCATGATGTCGTCGCTGAGCGCATCCTTCAGCCAGGTGCCGGAGGCCTTGATCCACAGCGTGTCGCCGGCCTTGAGCGAGGTGTTGCCGCCCGCCGCCTGGGTCATGTGCGGGTTGAGCCCGATCCTGGCTGAAAGCGCCCGCAAGGCCGCCAGTTCCTGCGCGTCAGCTTGGGTTGCCATGGCGCCTTTCCTTCAACGCTTGCCCGGGATCCCGCCGCTGGGGCCGGTTGGCGTTGATATCGCAGATGCGAGCGACTTACGTCAACAGTGATCTACTATCGTCAAAACTGGCTTGCAATCCGACTGATGTTGAGTAAGTTGCACCAAAATGGTACCCGGGAGGAAAGTGTTGAGCGACTCCGGCCGCCAGCGTCAGATCGTCGAACTGTTGCGGGACCGCCCGTTCGCCTCGGTGCGCGAGCTGCAGGAGCGGCTCGGCGTTTCGGCGGCGACGGTGAGGCGCGACATCGACCGGATCGACGAGGCTGGCGAGGCGCGCAAGGTTTATGGCGGGATCTCGGCGCTCGACGGTGCATCCCATGCGGGCGTCGCCTATGCCCGGCCCTATGACGAGAACCGTGATCTCGCCGTCGAGGCCAAGCGGCAGATCGCGGCGACCGCGGCGACGATGGTGCGCGATGGCGACGCGGTCATCGTCCACGGCGGCTCGACCTGCTTCCATCTCGGCGTCAGGCTCGCGGAGCGTAACATCCGTCTCTACACCAATTCGATGCCGCTCGCGGCCTATCTGAGCGACCATGGCCATTGCAGCCTGACCGTTGCCGGCGGAGAGCTCCATCGCGAACCCGGCATCATCCATTCGCCGGTCCAGGCCACGCCCTTCTACGCGTCGAAATTCTTTCTCGGCGCGCAAGGCCTCAACCAGGAAGGCGTGCTGGAATCGCATCCGCTGCTGGTGCGCTCCATTGTCGATCTCAGCCTGTGCGCCGACCAGATCGTTGTGCTGGCCGACAGCCGAAAGCTGTCGATCCACGCGCGCAATGTCGCTCTGCCGCTGTCGCGCATCGGCACGCTGATCACCGATGACGGTCTTTCGGATGCCGATGCGCGGATGCTGGAGGACGCCGGCGTCATGGTGCGGATCGCGCCCACCACGGGAGGCGTGCCGTGAAAGTGGCGGTGCTCGATTTTGGCAAGACCAATTCCAAGCTGTTCGTCTTCGGCCAGGATGGACGCATCCTCGACGAGCGCCGGACCCAGCCGAAATGGATCCGCCAGGACGGCTTCAGCGTGCTCGACGAGGCCGCCCTCCATGACTGGGCACTCGGTGCGGTCACAGAGGCGGTCGAAAACCATGGCGCGGAAGGGGTGATGGTGTCGGGCCATGGCTGCACCTTCGCCCTCGTCGACGACGCGGCGCTGACGCATGCTATCCTCGACTACGAGCAGGAGCCGCCGGCCGAAATCGCTGCCCGGATCGATCGCCGCATTCCGGATTTTGCCGAGACGTTCTCGCCCCGGCTGCCACTCGGCTTCAACTATGGCCGTCACATGCTGTGGCTGCAGGACGTCGATGCCGATGCCTTCGCGTCGGCCAGATCGATCCTCGGCTACCCCCAGTACTGGAGCTGGCGCCTCGGTGGCCGAGCCGTTTCGGAAGTGTCCTATCTCGGCTGCCATTCGCATTTGTGGGCGCCGCGCAAGCGGGACTTTTCCTCGTTGGTCGATGCCGAGGGCTGGCGCGGCCGGATGCCGGCCTTCGCGCGCGCCGGCGCGGTCATCGGTGAGCGGCGTCTTGGCGGAGCGGAACGGCCAATCGCCATCCACAATGGCGTCCACGACTCGAATGCGGCGCTCCATGCCTATCGTCGCCAGGAGCTTGGCCGGCTGACCGTGGTGTCGACCGGAACCTGGGTCGTCGTGCTCAATCCCGACTGCCCGCTGGACGTGCTCGACCGTGACCGCGACATGCTGGTCAACGTCGATGTCGACGGCGGCCCGGTGCCGACCATCCGCTTCATGGGTGGGCGCGAATTCGCCGCCATCAGCGGCGGCTGGCAAGGCGCGATCCCGCATGGCTCCATCCAGCAAGCGATCGATGCGGGCATTATGGCGCTGCCGAGCTTCGCGCCGGGCGGGCCGATGCCGGACCGTCCCGGCCGCCTGGTCGGGCGCACGCCCGATGCCGGCGAACGCGCCGCCGCGGCGCTGCTCTATGTGGCGCTGATGGTCGATCTCTGCCTTGACCTCATCCATTCGCAAGACACCGTCATCGTCGATGGCGGGCTGAACACTGGCGGCCTGCTTGCCGGACTGTTGGCCGAGTTGCGTCCCGGCCAGGCCTTCCTGCAGGGCGCCACGCTGGAGGGCAGCGCCACCGGCGCGGCAGCACTTGCCTTCGAGAGCGTCGGGCGTGACTTCGCCGCCGAGGCGCCGGAGCCGGTGGATGCGGCACGCTTTGTCGGCCTTGCCGGCTATCGCGACGCCTGGCGCGATCGCGTTGGGCGGAAGGGCGACGCCATCAAGGCGGCGGGTGGTGCACGATGAGCGCGGCGGCACAAAAACTGGCAAGCAGCCATCCGGTCCTGGAGATGCGGCACATCTCCAAGACCTTCGGCGCGATCCGCGCCTTGCAGGATGTTTCGCTCACCGTCCATGCCGGCGAGCTGCATGCTCTGATGGGTGAGAACGGCGCCGGCAAGTCGACGCTGATGAAGGTGCTGTCGGGCGCCTATCGGCCGGATGCCGGCGGCGAGATCCTGATCGATGGCAAGCCCGCCGCGACCGGCGATCCGATCAAGGCGCGTGCCGCTGGCATTGCGGTGATCTATCAGGAGCTGTCTCTGGCGCCCAATCTGACGGTGGCGCAGAACATCTTCCTCGGCAACGAGCCGCGACGCTTCGGCATTGTCGACCGCGATCAGTGCAACCGGCGGGCGAACGAAATCATCGCGCGGCTCGGCGTCTTCTTCTCGGCGCGTGCGCTGGTCTCCCGCCTGTCGCTCGGCGAGCGCCAGCTGGTCGAGATCGCCCGTGCGCTGTCGACCAATGCGCGCATCATCGTCATGGACGAGCCAACCACTTCGCTGACGTCGCGTGAGACCGACAGCCTGTTCGAAGTGATCGCGACGCTGAAGGCGCAGGGCATCGCCATCATCTACATCAGCCATCGCATGGAAGAGGTCTACCATCTCGCCGACCGTGTCAGCGTGCTGCGTGACAGCGGCTATGTCGGCACGCTGGATCGCGCCGACCTCAACGCCTCGCGGCTGGTGTCGATGATGGTCGGCCGCGATCTCTCCGCTTTCTACAAGAAGGATCATCGTCCGCCGGATCTGAAGCGCGCCGTCGCACTCTCGGTGCGCGGCATGTCCGACGGACGCCTGCTGAAGAACTGCTCGTTAGACCTGCACAAGGGCGAGGTGCTGGCTCTCGCAGGTCTTGTCGGCTCCGGCCGCACCGAGCTCGCAAGGCTGATCTTCGGCGCCGACAGGCGCAGCGCAGGCACGCTGGAAGTCGATGGCAAACCGATCTCCATCGGCTCGCCGCGCGAAGCGCTCGACGCCGGCATTGCCTATTTGACCGAGGACCGCAAGGAACTCGGCCTGTTCCTCGACATGTCGATTTCCGACAACATCAGCATGGGCGTGCTGGCCAGAGACGCGCTGAGCGGAGGGTTCCGCGACTTCAGCGCCGCCGAAAGGCGCGCGGCAAAGGCCATCGCGGACCTGTCGATCCGCGCCCGCTCGACGCAGGCCAATGCCGGCTCGCTGTCGGGCGGCAACCAGCAGAAGGTGCTGCTCGCCCGGCTGCTGGAGACCGAGCCGAAGGTCGTCATCCTCGATGAGCCGACGCGCGGCGTCGATGTCGGCGCCAAGTCGGAAATCTACCGGCTGATCGACAACCTCGCCAACCGGGGCATAGCCATCCTGATGATCTCCAGCGAATTGCCCGAGGTGATCGGCGTCGCCGACCGCGTGCTGGTGATGCGCGACGGCGCCATAGCAGGCGAGGTGACGGCATCCGGAGGCGAACCGCTGCGTCAGGAGGCGATCATGGAACTTGCGACGGGAGCGGCCCAGGAATGACCGACAGGACGACGACGAGCGTGGATCAGGCGGTGGTCAGGAGCCGGCGGCTGCGCACAGCCTTCGCGGCGCTCGGCATGCTGCCGGTGCTGGTGCTGCTGGCGGCGGGCTTCCAGTTCATCAATCCCCGCTTCCTCACCGAGACCAATCTGCTCATCGTCACGCAGCAATCGTCGATCAACATCGTTCTCGCCGCCGGCATGACCTTCGTCATTCTGACCGGCGGCATCGACCTGTCGGTCGGCTCGATCCTCGCCGCGTCGGCGATGGTTGCGGTGCTGGTGTCGTTGGTGCCCGACTGGGGTCTGCTCGGCGTGCCGGCGGCCATCCTCGTCGGCCTCGGCTTCGGGCTGGCGAACGGGCTGCTCGTCGCCTATATCAGGCTGCCGCCGTTCATCGTCACGCTGGGTTCGCTGACGGCGGTGCGCGGCATTGCCCGCCTGCTCGGGCAGGACACGACGGTGTTCAACTCGGACCTGCCGTTCGACTTCATCGGCAATGGCTCGCTGTTCGGCATTCCCTGGCTGGTCGTCATCGCACTGTCGGTCGTGGTGCTGTCCTGGCTGGTGCTCAAGCGCACCGTGCTCGGCACCTGGATCTATGCCGTCGGCGGCAATGCCGAGGCGGCGCGGCTGACCGGCATCAAGGTGCCGCTGGTGCTGCTCTTCGTCTATGGCGTGTCCGGCCTGCTCGCCGGTCTCGGCGGCGCCATGTCGGCGGCAAGGCTTTACGCCGCCAACGGCCTGCAACTCGGCCAGTCCTACGAGCTCGACGCCATCGCCGCCGTCATCCTCGGCGGCACCAGCTTCGTCGGCGGCGTCGGCTCGATCTGGGGCACGCTGATCGGCGGCCTGATCATCGCGGTGCTGTCAAACGGGCTCATCTTGGCCGGCGTTTCGGACATCTGGCAGTACATCATCAAGGGATTGGTCATCATCGTGGCGGTCGCCCTCGACCGCTACCGGCTCCAGGCAGGGGCGAGAACGTGAGTGACCTGGTCGCCGGGATCAAAGACCGGCTTGTGTAACGCACCGCGAGAGGCGCGGTGCATCAGGAGGAAGTAAGCGTAATGAAGACCATCGCCAAACTGCTTTGCGGCACCGCGTTCGCGGCCGTCGCCATCGCCCCGGCATCGGCCAAGGACCTCAACAAGGTCGGCATCTCGGTCGGCCTGCTCGGCAACCCCTTCTTCGTCGCCACCATCAAGGGCATCGAGGACGCGGCCAAGAAGATCAATCCGAAGGTCGAGGTGACGTCGGTTTCCGCCGACTACGACCTCAACAAGCAGGTTTCGCAGGTCGATTCCTTCATCGCCGCCGGCGTCGATGTGATCATGCTCAACGCGGTCGACGCCAAGGCGATCGCGCCGGCGGTGAAGAAGGCACAGGCGGCCGGCATCATCGTCGCCGCCTTCGACGTCTCGGCGCCGGGCGCCGACGTCACGGTGATGACCAACAACGTCAAGGCCGGCGAGGAGGCCTGCCAGTACCTGGTCGACCATACCGGGGGCAAGGGCGACTACGTCATCCTCAACGGCCCGGCATCGTCGTCGATCCTGGAGCGGGTCAAGGGCTGCAAGAACGTGCTTTCGCAGCATCCCGACATCAAGATCCTGTCGGACGACCAGAACGCCGAAGGCTCGCGCGACGGCGGCCTGAAAGTGTTCCAGTCGCTGCTCACCCGCTTCGACAAGATCGACGCGGTGTTCGCCATCAACGATCCGACGGCGATCGGCGCCCAGCTCGCCGCCAAGCAGCTCAACCGCTCGGAGTTCATCTTCACCGCGGTCGACGGCGCGCCCGATATCGAGAAGGAGCTGTCCTCCGGCACCTCGATGATCAAGGCCTCGGCCTCGCAGGATCCCTATGTGATGGCCGGCCAGTCGCTGACGATGGCGGCCGAGCTGCTCGCCGGCAAGAAGCCGACCGAGGCCACCGTGCTGCTCGATCCCAAGCTGATCACCGCCGAGAACCTGAAGGACTACAAGGGCTGGACCGCGGCCCGCTGATCACTCCAACAAGCGCGGCCGGGTTGATCCGGCCGCGCCTTTCCTCATCGCCGCAAACCGGAGACGATCATGGCGCGCATCGGAATCCATTCTTTTGTCTGGTCGGCGAGCTCGGCACAGAGCGCGCTTGAACGCACGCTGGCCAACACCAGGGAGGCTGGCTTCGACCTGATCGAATTCTCCTATCTGGACCCGGCCGATGTCGACATTGGCGGGCTTGCCAAACGCATCGCCGATCTCGGCCTCGGCGTGGCGATCAGCATCGGATTGCCTGGTGACGGCGACATATCGAGCGCCGACAAGGCGGTCGCCGCGCGCGGCGTCGACATCCTCAACCAGACCATCGCGCTGACGCGCGATCTTGGCGGCAGCAAGGTCGCCGGCATCCTGTCGGCCAGCCATGGCCTGCAGGTCGAAGCGCCGACCCGCGATCAATGGAACCGCAGCGCCGCAACACTGGCGCAAGTCGCCGAGACGGCGAAGGCGGCCGGCGTCACGCTCAATCTCGAAATCGTCAACCGCTTCGAGAGCAACCTGCTCAACACCGCTTCACAAGGGCTGGCCTTCATCGAAGACACAGGTTCTGACAACATCTTCCTGCATCTCGATACGTTCCACATGAACATCGAGGAGGCCGATGTCGGGCTGGCCATCCGCCACGCCGCGGGCAAGATCGGCTATGTCCATATCGGCGAAAGCCATCGCGGCTTCCTCGGCACCGGCAATATCGATTTTGCAGCGATATTCGATGCGCTGACCGCCATCGGCTATGCCGACGATCTCAGCTTCGAATCCTTCTCGTCGGAGATCGTCGACGAGAACCTGTCGAAGAAGACCGCGATCTGGCGCAATCTTTGGACCGACAATATGGCGCTCGCCAGGCACGCGCGCGCCTTCATCGGCCTCGGGCTGGAGACGGCGCGGCGCAAGGCGGAACTGGTCTCGGCCCGTCACAAGCCGTAGGGCCGCCGCCGGCGGCGGGATTTCCCCTGACGCCCAGGCGCGTATACGCCCGCTCGTCGTCATCGCGCATGCATTGCTCCCGTGCCATGCATCGGCTATCCGAGCTCCGCGACACATGAAGCAGAAGGAACCCGGCATGACCAACAAGACGATCCTAAAATTCGGCCCCGTCGAGCACGCGGAAGCCGGCGATCTGCCAGGCTGGATCGTGGTCGAGGGCCACCCGACCATGCAAACCGCTGTCCAGCACACGACGGAAGACGGCAAGGTGATGTCGGGAACCTGGCGGGCATCGCCCGGCACCTATCACGCGAGCTACACCGACTATGAGTTCGTGCACATGATCGCCGGCCGCATCATCATCACCCCCGACGGCGGCACGCCTGTCGAAGTCGGCCCCGGCGATGCTTTCGTGGTGGAAGCCGACTTCAAGGGCACCTGGAAGATCGTCGAGCCGGTGACCAAGCATTTCGTCGTCCGCGTGGCCTGAACCCGCCGCCTCGACCGCAGACGCAAGCAGGTCGGCAATGAGCCGACCTGCAATACTTTTCTTCAATCCGGCCGCCTTCAGCTGTGCTAATTCAACCTGAGGAACTCGTTCAGGGAAGCGAAGCGGTGAGCGCTCGAAACGCAAAAGAACATGCCCGGTATTTCACGGCGCCCTCCACCGGCGTCGAATGCCTGACGGCCTCGTTCAGTCAGCATCACTACGCCCCGCATGCCCATGACACCTATGTGATCGGGGCGCTGTCGAGCGGCAAGGCCAGCGTCTTCATTCGCGGTGTCCAGCGTTTTGCCACCGCCGGCGACCTGACCCTCTACAACCCGCATGACGTGCATGACGGCATTCCCAGCACGGACGGCTACAGCTACCGGGTGAGCTACCCCGAGGCCGACCTCATCGTGGACATCGCTTCGGAATTGACCGGAAGCGGTATCCACGGCACGCCGTCCTTTCCGGACCCCGTGGTCAGGGATCTGCGGGGTTGTGCCCTCTTCTTCGAGGCGCACCGCGCCTGGGAAGACAATCAGTGCCCGCTGGAAGCCGAAGAGCTGATGCTGCGCAGCTATCGTCACTGCCTGTCCAGGCACGCGCGGATCGCGCTGAAGCCGGCCGGCGTCGAACAGGGGCCGGTCGCTCGGGCAGCGGCGGTGATGAGCGAGCGGTTCGACGAGAAACTGACCCTTGCCGAACTGGTCAAGGAGGCCAGGCTGCCGCGCCAGCGACTTATCGAAGCCTTCCACCGCGACACCGGATTCACGCCACATGCCTATCTGATCAACCGGCGCGTGGACGCCGCCAAGGCGATGTTGCGGCGCGGCCATGACCCGGTGGATGTCGCGGCTGCGTCCGGCTTCGCCGACCAGGCCCATCTCATCCGCACCTTCAAGGCACGCATCGGCGTCACCCCAGGCGCCTATCAGGCCGCTTTCGCCATGTAGCGGTTTTTCGACGGGGGGCCTGGCCCTCGTTTCCCAAAGGTTTCAACAATTCAACCAGCCGGCGCCGCAAGACGCCGCAATGAAGGAGCATGTCCTCATGAAACGTATGCCTGAGCCATTCAGGATCAAGATGGTCGAGCCGATCCGCATGACCGAACGGCCGTACCGTGAAGCCGCACTGCGGGAGGCCGGGTTGAACCCGTTCCTGCTGCGCAGCGAGGATGTCTATATCGATCTCCTGACCGACAGCGGCACCGGCGCGATGAGCGACCGCCAATGGGCAGGCCTGATGCTCGGCGATGAAGCCTATGCCGGCAGCCGCAACTACTACCGGCTGGCCGAAACCGTCGAACGGCTGTTCGGCTATCCCTATACGATTCCGACCCATCAGGGGCGCGGCGCGGAACAGATACTGTTTCCGGAGATGGTCAAGCGGCGCGGTTCGGCAACGCCGGTCTTCCTGTCGAACTACCATTTCGACACGACGAAGGCGCATGTCGAGATCGCCGGCGCCAAGGCCATCAACGTGCTGACGGAAGCCGCCAAGGACACGGGTCGCTACGACGACTGGAAGGGGAATTTCGACCTGGCGGAACTGCTTCATGCGATCGAGATCCATGGTCGCCAGAACGTGGCCGGCATCATCGCGACCATCACCTGCAACAGCGCCGGTGGCCAACCGATGTCGATGGCCAATCTGCGCACCGTTTCGGGATATGCGCGGGAAATGGGCATTCCGATGATCATCGACGCCACGCGCTTTGCCGAAAATGCCTGGTTCATCAAGCAGCGGGAAACCGGCTATGCCGAACGTTCGATCCGCGACATCGTACGGGAGATGATGTGCTATGGCGACATGCTGACCTTGTCGGCGAAGAAGGATGGACTGGTGAACATCGGCGGGTTCTGCGCCTTTCGCGGGGATGAGGATCTGTTTCGCGCCGTCCAGACCCGCTGCGTTCCCATGGAAGGCTTCATCACCTATGGCGGGTTGGCCGGGCGTGACATGGAGGCGGTCGCGATCGGGCTCGAAGAGGCGGTCGAAGACGACTATCTCGCCTATCGCATCGGCCAGGTCGCCTATCTCGGCGACAGGCTGCGAAACGCCGGCGTGCCGATCCAATATCCGACCGGTGGCCATGCGGTGTTCGTGGATGGCGCGGCCGTCCTGCCGCATGTCCGGCCCGAGCATTTCCCGGCACACGCGCTCGCTTGCGAACTCTATCTCGAGTCCGGCGTGCGCGCGGTGGAGATCGGCTCGCTGATGCTGGGGCGCGACCCGCAAACCGGCGAGCAGGAAGTCTCGCCTCTCGAATTGCTGCGGCTCACCATCCCGCGCCGCGTCTACACCAACGATCATATGGACTATATCGCCGACGCGCTGATCGCCGTCGCGGCGCGGGCGAAGAGCATCCGGGGGCTCGACTTCGAGTATGAACCGCCGGTCCTGCGGCATTTCACGGCGCGCTTCCGCTGGGCAGAGCAGGCGCCGGCGGCGCCGAGGAAGGAACTGGCCGACGCATGAGCCCTCTGGTCAAACGTTATCTCGAAGAACGGGGCGCGGTGTTCTCGGTGGTGGCGCATCGGCCCCTGATCTCGTTCGAGGATGCAAAGGAGATCCTGCCGCACGATCCCCGAAACATGGTCAAGAGCCTGGTGTTTCGCTGTGCCGACGACAGCCTTGCGATCGTCGCCCTGCGGGCGGCGGAGCGCGCCGATTACAAGAAGATCGCCGGTGCGATCGGGGAGCGGCGGGCGGATCTGCGCATGGCCGAGGAGGGTTATGTCCTGGGCCAGCTCGACATGGAGATCGGCGGCGTCGTTCCGCTGCCGATCAATGGCGCGCGCGTGTTCATCGACCGCAACGTGCTTGAGCTGGCGGAGGTCGTCTGTGGCACAGGCCGCAACACGGCGACCCTGGTAATCGCGCTTTCCGAACTGATGCGGATCGCCCAGGCCTTGGTGGCGGACCTTTCGAAGCCGGCGACTGCCGCAAACCAATCCGACCCTTCAGTGGGCTGAGAGCGGACATGCGGTGGCCGGACGTCAAGGTCTCCAGTGGGCAGATGACGACCAGGGTTGCGGCAATCGCCCTGGTTGGGTTGGGCGTTCTTGGCGTGGTCCGTGCGGTGATCAATTTGCTCGGATATTGATCCGGCCACAGACGCAATCCGTCGACCGACGGCGGATATCCCTTTGCCGAGTGCCCGGGTACGTTATTCCTCCAATGACATTGGGCACTTGAACGGCCCGGACCAGCTGTTCAATTCGCAACGCCCCGGCTTTATTTGTATCTGATCCGCTGATACATAACCCGTGTGACCAGTGCGGGGCCATATGTCGAATGAAATCATGGTTGTCGATCCGCTTGAGCGGCTCGATTTGCTGAAGAGCCTCGCGAGCGAGGTCCGGATCCGGATTCTCGACCTGCTGCACCGCAAGGGTCCGAAAAACGTCAATCAAGTGGCCGAGGAACTCGGTCTTCCGCAATCGACAATTTCCGCGAACATCCAGGTTCTTGTCGATGTCGGTTTGATCGAGACGAAATCACAGAAGGCGCGCAAGGGAAGCCAGAAGGTCTGCTACTCGACCTTCTCGGAACTGGTCGTCGTCTTCAAGGATCGCACTCCGGCGCAGGATCAGGGCGTCATAGAAGTTGCGATGCCGCTTGGGCTCTACACCAGATGCGAAGTCTCCGCTCCCTGCGGCCTGTGTTCAAAGGAGGGCGTCATCGGACTTCTCGATGTGCCCGACACCTTCCTCGATCCCGACCGCATGCGGGCCGGGCTGCTGTGGTTCACGCGCGGCTTCGTCGAATACCAGTTTCCCAACAATGCGACGCTTGCCAATGCCAAGGTCGGCGGGCTGGAACTGGCGATGGAGCTTTCGTCCGAGGTGCCGGGCACATCGAAGGATTGGCCGTCGGACATCACGGTCGCGATCAACGGACACGAGATAGATACCTGGACGGCGCCGGCCGACTATGGCGACAAGCGCGGCAAGCATACGCCCGGCTGGTGGAAGCTGGCCGGATCGCAGTATGGCGACCTCGCACACTGGCGCGTCACCAACAACGGCACGTATCGTAACAACGACAAGGTTTCCAAATGCTCGCTGGCTGATCTGGAGCTCGAGCGGCACCGCTCGATCCGGATACGAATCGGCGTGAAGGAAGATGCGCGTCACCCCGGCGGCATAAACATCTTCGGCAGCGGCTTCGGCAATTACAGCAACGACATCGTTCTGCGCCTGCTGAAGGCTTGAGGGCATACTAGGCCCTTGACGGGCGGATGAACTCCGCCCTTAATTGATCCACGACCCGGATATAAATCGGAAAGTCGGATTGATAATCCGCAGTGGGAGGGATCATGAAGGCCAGAGTCACGGCGAACGCGGCCTATGCCGTCGCGGACATCGACAAACGCCTTTACGGCTCGTTTCTCGAGCATCTTGGCAGGGCGGTCTACACGGGCATCTACGAGCCCGGACATCCGCAAGCGGACGCGGAGGGGATGCGCAAGGACGTGATCGAGCTGGTGCGCGCGCTCGACACCCCGATTTGCCGCTACCCAGGTGGCAATTTCGTATCCGCCTACAATTGGGAAGACGGCATAGGCCCAAAAGAGAACCGCCCGCGTCGGCTCGATCTTGCATGGCGCACCACGGAGCCGAACCTGGTTGGCATCCACGAATTCGCCGACTGGGCCGAAAAAGCCGGCACCGAGATGATGCTTGCCGTCAATCTCGGTTCCCGCGGCCTCGACGAGGCGCGGGCCTTCGTGGAATACGTCAACCACCCGGGCGGCAGCTACTGGTCCGACCTCAGGGCCAAGAACGGACGCACGCAACCCTGGAACTGCCGTCTCTGGTGTCTCGGCAATGAAATGGACGGGCCCTGGCAGGTCGGCCACAAGTCGGCCAGCGAATACGGTCATCTCGCCAACGAGACCGCCAAGGCGCTGCGCGGGCTCGATCCGACCGTGGAACTGGTCGTCTGCGGCTCGTCGCATTCCAATATGCCGACCTATCCGCAGTGGGAAGCGACCGTGCTGGAGGCGACCTACGAGCAGGTCGACTACATCTCTCTCCACATGTATTTCGAAAACTACGAGAAGAATACGGCCGAATATCTCGCTCTTCCGGCCAAGCTCGACCGCTACATTGGCACGGTCGCAGGCATCATCGACTATGTGAAGGCCAAGACCCGCTCGAAGCGGGACGTTAAGATCTCCTTCGACGAGTGGAACGTCTGGTATCATCAGCGCAAGCAGGACGCCGCGCGCATGCGCAGCTGGGACTGGCCGGAAGCCCCCAGGCTTTTGGAGGACATCTACAATTTCGAGGACGTGCTGCAGGTCGGCTGCATCATCAATACCTTCATCCGCCGGTCGGATGTCGTTCGCATCGCCTGCATCGCGCAGCTGGTCAACGTTATCGCGCCGATCATGACCGATCCCGGCGGCAGCGCCTGGCGGCAGACGATCTACTGGCCTTTCATGCTGGCCTCCAGGCACGGCCGCGGCACCGCGCTGCAGCTCGCTGTCGAGGTGCCTACCTATGACGCGGCCGCAGCCGACAAGGTGCCGTGGCTCGACATTGCAGGCGTGCACGATTCGAATGCCGGCACGCTGACCTTCTTCGCAATCAACCGGCATGGCTCCGAGACGATAGAGGCCGACGTCGCCCTCGAGCGGTTCGCCGCCAAGTCCATCGAGCACACGATCATCCGTCATGACGATCTCGAGGCCTGCAACACGAAGGACGCGCCGGACAACGTATCACCGGTCAAAGGCAACGGGGCAGCGCTCAGCGGCAAGGGAATGACGCTGACCTTGCCGCCGCACTCCTACTCGATGGTGCGCGTGACGCTCTAAGTCAATATCCGACTATCAGATATATATCGTAAAATCCGTTGCAGGCGGATCGGTTTGGTGTAGCATTGAAACGTTCAAGGCGGATCTAACCGCCGTACTCGGGAGGAAGCTGAGATGAACTTTCGCAGGATGATGGCCATAGCGGTGGTCGCGGCAGGAGGAATTTGGGCCGTTGCGGCCCAGGCCGAAGAAACCGTCACGTGGTGGGATTTCCTCGGCGGCGGCGACGGCGTGCGCATGAAGCAGATGATCTCCGACTTCAACACCGCTCACGCCGGCAAGATCAAGATCGACGCCACGACACTGGAGTGGGGCACGCCCTTCTACGCGAAGGTCCAGACCTCGGCAGCGGTCGGTGAGGCGCCGGATGTCATGACCTATCATGCCAGCCGCATCCCCCTGGCGGTGAGCCAGGACATTCTCGAAGAAATCACCGCCGAGGACATGAGCAAGATGGGCCTCTCGGCCTCGGATTTCGCCCAGACGACGATGGGCGCCGTGACGGTCGACGGCAAGCAATACGCAGTGCCGCTCGATACCCATCCGATCGTCCTCTACTACAATCGCGTCCTGCTGAAGAAGGCAGGCGTGCTCGGCGACGACGGCCGTCCCGTGGGCATGAAGAACAAGGAGGAATTCACCGCGACACTGCAGAAGTTGAAGGATGCCGGCGTCGAGTTCCCGCTGGGCAGCGTCACCGCCGACGGCAACTTCATGTACCGCACCATCTATTCGCTGGTGTGCCAGCAAGGCGGCGAGCTTCTGACGGGCAACGAGTTCCTCGCCGGCGACAACGGCAAGAAGCTGGCGAACGCCTTGGCGGTTCTGCAGGGGTGGACGAAGGCCGGGCTGCAGTCGACCTATACGGACTATCCCGCGACCGTCGCCCTGTTCACCTCGGGCAAGGCCGCAATGATGATCAACGGCGTCTGGGAAGTTCCCACGATGACCGACCTCGCCAAGCAAGGCAAGCTGTTCGACTGGGGCGCCGTCGAGATTCCGGTCATCTTCGACAAGCCATGCACCTATGCGGACAGCCACTCGTTCGCGATCCCGAAGAACAAGGGCAAGGAAATCAGCCCGGAAAAGCGTGCCGCCGTGCTCGAGGTGATCTCCTGGATGGACAAGCATTCGCTGTTCTGGGCCACGGCAGGCCACATCCCGGCATACAAGCCAGTCACCGAAACGGCCGAATACAAGGCAATGGAGCCCAATGCGACCTACTCGACGCTGACGGCCAACATGATCTTCGATCCGAAGTCGACCAAGGCTGGTGTCGCCGGGCCGATCTTCGACATCATGTCCAACTATTTCGTGCCGACCCTCAACGGCGAGATGGACCCGGGCGAGGCGGTGAAATCCATCAAGGAAGAGTTGAACAGCATGTAGGCTCAAGGGCTGGGGCGGCCCTGCCCAGGGTGGCCCCAGCCGCATTCGAGGAAGAGCCATGCTTCGCAACTCCCGCACGGAACGTCTTGTCGCACTGGTGCTGGTCGCTCCCTTCCTGGCGATCTACCTGCTGGCGTTCGTCTATCCGACCGTCCAGATGTTCCGCATCTCCTTCACAGATGCGCCGCTGATCGGCGCGGGTCGGTGGGTTGGCCTCGACAACTACCTGCGGCTCGACAACGACCCGATGTTCCGGCGCGCGCTCTGGAACACCGCTTACTTCGTGCTGATGACGGTCGTCCCAGGCACACTCATCGCCCTGTTGATCGCGCTTGGCGTGTCGCGGCTCAAGGGCCGCTTCCAGGCGATCGTGCTGGCGCTGTTCTTCCTGCCCTACATACTGCCGGTGTCCGTCGTCTATCTGATCTGGGACTGGACGCTGAATTTCCAGTTCGGGATCGCGATGCATGTTCTGGACTGGCTGGGAATCCCGCGCGTGCCGGTCTTCAAATCGCGCGTCTGGTTCCTGCCGGCAGTGGCCGGAGTGACGATCTGGTGGACCGCGGGCTTCTCGATCCTCCTCTTCCTCGCCGGATTGCGGTCCATACCAGTGGAGATCTACGAAGCCGCCGCACTCGACAATTCGACGCGATGGACGACCTTCCGGCGCATCACCTGGCCGCTGCTGTGGCCGATCACATCGCTGGTGTTCACCATCCAGCTCATCCTGCAGCTCAAGATCTTCGACCAGGTCTATCTGTTCTCGATCGGCGGCCGGCCGAACGACAATATGGTGCTCGTCTACTACGTCTTTCAGAAGGCCTTCCAGCAGAACCAGGGAGGCAGGGCGGCGGCTGTCGCCGTCACCCTCTTCGTGCTTGTGGTCGTCGTCTCGGTCCTACAGTTCCAGCTGCTCCGGTTCGCCGAAAGGCGGCGCCGATGAACGCCATGGCCGCGCAGCGCTGGAACTTCTGGGGCGGGATTATCACGGCACTGACGCTCGTCTGGGCCATCCTATGGGCGTTCCCGCTCTATTGGGGCGTGATCTCATCGCTCAAACCGGATGACGAGGTCATCCGGCCTTACATCGAACTCTGGCCCGAGACGCCGACGCTGGAGAACTACATCAGCGCGCTGACCACCACCCAGATCGGCGCCTGGTACGTCAATTCGGTGGCGGTCGCGGTCGGCGTGACGATCATCACCATCTTCATCTCGATGCTGTGCGGCTACGCGATCTCGCAGTTGCGGTTCCCGGGGCGTATCGTGCTGTGGTGGCTGATCCTCGCCTCCTTCATGGTGCCGACTTCGGCGCTGATCATCAATCATTTCGTGCTGGTCGCCAATCTTGGCCTGCTTAACAGCTGGGCCGGGATCATGTTGCCGCAGCTTATCCACCCCGTCATCATCATCGTGTACAAGCAGTTCTTCGACCAGGTCCCGAAGGACTTTCGCGAGGCCGCGGTCATGGACAATGCGTCTGAATTCGGAATCCTCTTCAAGATCTACATGCCGATGAACTGGGGGGTAACGACGGCGCTGTCGATCGTCTGCTTCATCTGGACGTGGAATGCGTTTTTGTGGCCGTTCCTCTCGGTGACCCGCACCGAGATGATGACGATCACCGTCGGCATCACGCAGGTCAATGACGCCTTCGGTGTCTACTACGCGCGCCAGCTGTCGGCAGCCGTGCTGGCCGGCCTTCCGGTGGCACTGGCCTACCTCTTCTTCCAGCGCCGCGTGACCGAAGCGATAACGCTCTCGGCAGGTATCAAGGGCTAGGAACCGAATTCATGTTCGGCGGGTTCAGGCCCCGTCAGCGCGCGTGCCAGGCCGATCCGTCCGCGGCGAAGAGATGCAGGGCGGCGGTGTCGAACTTCAACCGAACAGCGTCACCAGCTTTGACGCTCGAAAGCCCGCGATCTTGTGCCGTCACCTGCGTCCCGTCCGCCAGTCGCGCATAGACCAGCGTTCGCTCGCCAAGGCGCTCGACGACGGTGGCCGTGGCGGATGTTTCATTGCCCTCGGCGACGACAGTCAGCGATTCTGGCCGCACGCCGAGTTCGCGCCAATCCATGTTGACCGGCGCGCCGGGAAGTTCGACCAGCGATCCGTCGGTCAAGCGCGCATTGAGCCTGTCGCCCGAGCCCGAAACCGTGACAGGCAGAATGTTCATTGCCGGAGACCCGACGAAGGTCGCGACGAATCGCGACGCAGGACGTGCATAGACATCGACGGGGCTTCCCATCTGCTCTATCCGGCAATTGTTGAGGATCACAATACGGTCGGCGAGCGTCATCGCTTCCACCTGATCATGGGTGACGTAGATCATCGTCGACTTCAAACGCTGATGCAGTTCGGCAAGCTCGACGCGCGTGCGGGCTCTAAGCGCCGCGTCCAGATTGGAGAGCGGCTCGTCGAACAGGAATGCCTTGGGTTCCTTGACGATCGCACGCCCGATGGCCACGCGCTGGCGCTGTCCGCCGGAGAGCTGCGACGGCCGCCGCTGAAGCAGCGCCTCGATCTCCAGGATACGCGCGGCCTCAGCGATCCGTTGGCCTATGACATCCGGCGCGACCCGAATGTTCCTCAGGCCGAAGGCCATGTTCTCCGCGACCGTCATATGCGGGTAAAGCGCATAGTTCTGGAAGACCATCGCAACGTTGCGCCTGCCCGGCGCAAGGTTCTCCGAGCGCACCCCGTCGATCGTCAGCGTGCCTTCGTCGATGCTTTCGAGGCCGGCGATCATCCGCAGCAGCGTCGTCTTGCCGGAACCGGACGGGCCGAGAAACACGACCAGCTCTCCCGGCTGAATGTCCAAGCTCACGTCGCGGATCACCTCGACCGCGCCAAAGTGCTTTGATACGCCCGAAAGCGCGATTCCGGCCATGCTTGCGATCCCTTCTTTCCTACATAATTTCGGATAAATACCCGATGTCAAGGAACTATGGGCACCGAGCCGGTCACGCGGCCCAAACGCCGCATTGACCTGGCCAGGCATCGGCAGTCTCTTGGGATCGCCCTTGGGTGTTCAACGACTGGTCGAGGAAACGAAAGATGCATCGACGAGGTTTTCTGGCGGCCGGTCTTGCGACGGTTCTGGTGGGCGAGCGTGCCGCAGCCCAGATGAAGATGGACGACATGCCGGGCATGGATATGGGCGGTCACGCGGGCCACGACATGGGCAACGTGCCGCAAGGCGCCGTCGTTCTGCCCGAGGGCGAGGTCTTGCGCGAATTGCCCCTGCTGGCGAACGAAGCCAGCCGGCCGGGCCTGTTCAAGGCGACGCTGACGGCCGGGTCCGCCACGGCACGTTTTGCGGAGGGACTGGACACGCCGATCCTGGCTTATAACGGCGCCAGCCCCGGACCACTGGTCGAGGCGGTCGAGGGCGACCGCATCGAGATCACCTTCGCCAATCGGATCGCGAACGAAGCAAGCACCATCCACTGGCACGGCATGCCGGTGCCGGCCGATCAGGACGGCAACCCGATGGACCCGGTCGTCGCCGGCACCGACCGCACCTACAGTTTCGATCTGCCGGAAGGCAGCGCCGGCTCCTATTGGTATCACCCGCATCCGCACGGCAAGACCGCCGAGCAGGTCTATCGCGGCCTTGCCGGTGCGTTCGTGGTCAAGCCGAAGGCCGATCCGATCCCGGCCGCCTATGGCGATACCGT
This sequence comes from Mesorhizobium intechi, assembly GCF_002879535.1. Lineage (GTDB taxonomy): Bacteria > Pseudomonadota > Alphaproteobacteria > Rhizobiales > Rhizobiaceae > Mesorhizobium > Mesorhizobium intechi. Next base: position 7,778 of record NZ_PNOT02000023.1, on the reverse strand, counting down.
GCTGGTGTTCACCGACCTGCGCCTTGCGGCCGATGGCACCTTGCCCGACAACACGATGACGGACCTGATGAACGGGCGCGTCGGCGACCATGTGCTGGTCAACGGCCAGAAGAATCCCACACTGACGGTGCCCTTTGGAACGAAGCGGCGCTTTCGCCTTTACAATGCGACCAACGCGCGCTTTCTGCGGCTCTCCTTCGACGGCGCGGCGATGACAATCATCGGAACGGACGGCGGTCTGCTGGAGGCGCCGGTCGCGGCCGGCGACATCCTGCTCAGCCCGGCGGAGCGGCTCGAACTGGTCGTCTCTTTCGACAAGCCCGGCGCGGCCGCGCTTACCACGCAAGATTATGATCGCGGCTGGATGGGTCCCGGGCGACCAGCCGATGCCGGATTGACGCTGCTGACGGTCAATGTTTCAAAGACTAAGGCGGACCCTGTTCCGCCAATGCCCGACAGGCTGCGGCCGATCGCGCAACTCGGCGCCCCGGCCGCCAGCCGCGGCTTCGTCTTCACCGAAACCATGGCCATGAACGCCGCCGGCATGGAGATGGGATTCCTGATCAACGGTGCCGCTTTCGACATGAAGCGCATCGACGTTGTCGCCAAGGTCGGTCAGGTCGAACTCTGGGAGATCGTCAACGAGGCGGACATGGATCATCCATTCCATGTGCATGGAACGCAGTTCCAGGTGATCGAGCACGAACGCGGCGGCAACATATCAAAGCCGGCCTATCGCGCCTGGAAAGACACCGTCAATGTCGCGCGCGGGGAGACGGTAAGGTTGCTGCTGCGGCAGGACCGGCCGGGGCCGAGGATGTATCACTGCCATATCCTCGAGCATGAGCAGCTCGGCATGATGGGCATTGTCGACGTGCAGGCATAGTCGCGTGGTGGCGCTCTATGGCGCAGTGTTCATCAGCGCCTTCCTCGCCGCAACCATCCTGCCGGTTTCGTCGGAGGCGGTGCTCGCCGGCCTTGTCGTCTCGGGCCGCGGTGACCCCTGGCTGCTCCTTTTGCTGGCGACGGTCGGCAATACGCTCGGTTCCGTGGTGAACTGGGTTCTGGGGCGCGGCATTGACGGGCTGCGCAAAAGGCGATGGTTTTCGATCAGTGCGGATCGCTATGAGCAGGCATGCCGAACGTTCCGGCGCTTTGGCCAATGGACGCTGTTGTTTGCCTGGCTGCCGGTTGTCGGGGATGCTCTCACCCTTGCCGCGGGCGCTGCACGCGTGAACCTCGGCGTGTTCGTCGCTCTTGTCGCGACAGGCAAGGCCGCGCGCTATGCTGTGATCGTCGCCGGAGGGTTGTGGGCGACGGCGTGAGGCATCTCCACGTCGTCGACCGCAAGCAGCATTCTCACCCGCGCGGGGCCGTTTTTGCCCGGCCGAAGACCATGCTTCGCATCACGCCATCGCCCAACAGCACCAAATGCCACACGGCAGCCAGGATATGAATGCCGACAAGTCCAAGCATTATCCAGACCAGCTTCTGATGCACGAACGCGAAAGCCCTTGCCGACAGCGGGCCAAAGGATGGCGCCAGCGGCACGGGCAAGTTTCCAAAAAGCCGTGCGGGGGGCATGAAGGGCATTGGCCGGTAGCCCAGCCATCCCGTTATCAGGACGGCGAGGATCGTGACGTAGAGTAACATGTGGAAGAAAGCCGTCGCAAACCGTACGAACCGTGAGGTTGGCCTGACCGGGACCTGGGTGAAGCTGCGCCAGCAAAGCCTGAGGACTATGATGGCCAGGATCGTCACGCCGATCGACATGTGAAGCGGCAGCCAGTTCATCATCGCCATGCCCGGCCCGCGCATCGGCCCGAAGGCAATGGCGATTTGCGCCGCGAGCGCCGCCACGGTCAGCCAATGCAGCAGACGAATGCCGAAATGCCAATGCAAGCGAGGGTTCCCGCTCACCTTCGCGGCCCGGCACTTTTCAACGATGTGCATGAGGGCGTGATGTGCTCGTCCTCTTCAACGGACCTGGCTTCGCAAAGGGTACGGTACTTCTTCGCCAAGCACTTGAAAATGCTGGTGATCCCGACAGGAATCGAACCTGTGACCTACAGATTAGGAATCTGCCGCTCTATCCTACTGAGCTACGGGACCACGCGGCCCGACACATAGCCGCTTCGGATCGTTTCGCCAAGAGGCCGGCCGTATGCAATCAGCCGGCGTCTTGTGCGGTGGCCATCAGGCGGCCAGCGCGGTTTCCGCCAGCTTCACCCAGTAACTCATGCCGTGCGGGATGGCCTCGTCGTTGAAATCATAGGCTGGGTTGTGAAGACCGGCGGTGTCACCATTGCCGATGAAGATGAAGGCACCGGGGCGGGCCTCCAGCATGTAGGAGAAATCCTCGCCCCCCATCACCGGCTGGATGCCGCGGTGGACATGAGCGTCTCCGGCGACATTTGCCGCGATATCGCTGGCAAACACCGTCTCTTCGGCATGGTTGAAGGTCACGGGGTAGTTTGCCTGGTAGTCGACCTCGATCCTGGCGCCGAAAGCGGTCGCCAGGCCGTCGCAGATGGTGCGGATGCGCTCTTCGGATTTCTTGGCGATCTCCTTGCGCAAGGTGCGCACGGTGCCGGCGATCTCGGCCGATTCCGGGATGATGTTGTAGGCGTCGCCGGCATGGAACTTGGTCACCGACACCACCACGGCCTCGACCGGATCGGTGCTGCGCGAGGCGATCGTCTGCAGCGCGCCGACCAGCTGGCTGGTGATGACGATCGGATCGATCGTGCCGTGCGGCATCGCGGCGTGACCGCCCCTGCCTTTCACGGTGATGGTGAATTCGGCCGTCGCCGCCATGATCGGGCCCGGACGGATGGCGAACTGGCCGACGGGAAGGCCCGGCATGTTGTGCATGCCGAACACCCTGGAGATGTCGAAGCGCTCCATCATGCCGTCCTTGACCATCTCGTTGCCGCCGCCGCCGCCTTCCTCCGCTGGCTGGAAGATCACCGCCACGGAGCCGGCGAAATTGCGCGTCTCGGCGAGGTATTTGGCTGCACCCAAAAGCATCGCCGTGTGGCCGTCATGGCCGCAGGCGTGCATCTTTCCGGGAACGGTCGAGGCATAGGGCTTGCCGGTGATTTCGTTGAGCGGCAGCGCATCCATGTCGGCGCGCAGGCCGATGGTGGCGCCTTCTCCCTGGCGGCCACGGATGATGCCGACGACGCCGGTCTTGCCGAGACCGGTGGCCACATCATCGCAGCCGAACTCCTTCAGCTTCTCGGTGACGAAAGCCGCCGTCTTGAAGACATCGAAGTTCAGCTCCGGCGTCTGGTGCAGATGCCGGCGCCAGCCGGCGACTTCATCCTGCATTTCAGCGGCGCGGTTCAGGATTGGCATGATGGTTCCATTCGTTGTTGGAGCAGCCGGCTTCAGCCTGGTGTTTTGCAATTGTGCCCGGGGTTTTGCAATTGTGCCGGGGTTTTGGAATTGTGATTGTCAGGCACTTTGCCATGTTGGCGTCACATAGGGTAAATAGCACCGCACTGATGTGGTCCGTTTTTGAGGGTCGGACTCATTATGCTGGCGGTCGCGTAACGAAATCTTACGGAGCCAGGGGCAATCAGGGCAAGAGGCGATTTCGGATTAGATCATGCGGCACAGGCATTTCCTCAAACTATTCTCGGCTGGCGCAATCATGCTGTCGATCCTTGCCGGACCGGCGCTGGCCAATCCGGTGGTTGTCTTCGATTTGAAGAACGGCCAGATCCTGCAGCACCAGGATGCCTTCAAACGCTGGTATCCGGCCTCGCTCAGCAAGCTGATGACCGCCTATGTGACCTTCCGGGCGATCGCGGCCGGCGAGGTCCAGCTCGATTCGCCGATCAAGGTGACCAAGCACTCCGCCGGTGAGCCGCCAAGCAAGATGGGTTTCAAGCCGGGCTCGGTCATGCGGCTCGACAACGCGCTGAAGATGATGCTGGTCAAATCGGCCAATGACATCGCCATGGCTGTCGGCGAGAATGTCGGCGGCTCGCAGGCCGCCTTCGCCGAAAGGATGAATGCCGAAGCAGCACGGCTCGGAATGAACGGCACCCATTTCGTCAATCCGAACGGCCTCTACTCGCCCGACCAGTATACCACGGCACGCGACCTCTCGATCCTGGTGATGGCGATCCGCCGCGAGTTCCCGCAATACGCGCCGTGGTTCTCGATCGAAGGTCTTGCGGTCGGCAAGAAAGCCATTTCGAACTACAATCTCCTGATCGGCCGCTATCCCGGCGCCGATGGCATGAAGACGGGCTTCGTCTGCCCTTCCGGCTTCAACATGATCGGTTCGGCGACGCGCAATGGCCGCACGCTGGTCGCGGTCGTGCTGGGCGAGAAGTCGGCGGTCAGCCGTGCCGAGACCGCGGCAAGACTGCTCGACCAGGGGTTTGACACGCCCACGGCCGGTTCGGCCACCGTCGCCACGCTGGCGCCCTATGGCGACACGGTTTCGCCCAACGATATGCATGACGAGGTCTGCAAGAAGAAGACGGCGGAGGAGCAGTCCGAGGCGCCGCCGGCGGCGGCCGCCAAGGACGCGCCGAAATCGCCCTATCAGCAAAAGCTCGATCATGTGCCGACGCTGGTTGCAGTCGGCCTCGGCGGCGCCACCGGCCCGGCGCCGAAGGCGATGCTCGACCAGGGCGGCCAGGAATATGCCGACGTGCCGATCCCAAGCTGGCGGCCCGACAAGCCGGTACCGGCCGGCACGGGCCCGAAGGTCGTGGGTGCGGCCGCGCAAGGCGACCAGCCGGCCAAGGTCGCGAACTAGCATGATCCCGAAAAGTGAAATCCGGCTTTCGGAAAAGGTCATGCTCGAACAAAGAGACAGAGCCCGATGAATGGGTTCCCGATCCCCGTCTCGGTGCTGACCGGCTTCCTCGGCGCCGGCAAGACGACACTGCTCAATCGGCTGCTGAAGGACCCGGCGCTGGCCGACACCGCGGTCATCATCAACGAGTATGGCGAGGTGGCTATCGACCATCTGCTGGTCGAGCAAGCTTCCGACGGCATCATCCAGCTTTCCGACGGCTGCCTGTGCTGCACCGTGCGCGGCGAACTGGTCGATACGCTGGCCGACCTGGTCGACCGGCTGCAGACCGGCCGTATCGCCCGCCTTGCCCGCGTCATCGTCGAGACCACGGGGTTGGCCGACCCGGCGCCGGTGCTGCAGTCGATCATGGCGCATCCGGCGCTTGTCCAGGCTTTCCGGCTCGACGGCGTCATCACCCTGGTCGACGCGGTCAATGGCAATGCCACGCTCGACGCCCATGTCGAGGCGGTCAGGCAGGTCGCCGTCGCCGACCGCATCGTGCTGAGCAAGGCCGATCTGGTCACCGATGCCGGCGATCTCGACCGGCTGCGGACGCGCCTGCGGCAGATCAATCCGGGTGCCGGGTTGTTTGATGCCGGCAATTCAACAGCCGGCGTGGCGGCACTGTTTGATTGCGGCCTCTACAACCCCGCCACCAAATCCGCCGACGTGCGCCGCTGGCTCGGCGAGGAGGCGGCGCACGACCATGCCCACGACCATCACCATGGGCATAGCCACGGGCTTGACCATGATCACAGTCATGAGCATGGCCATCGCCACGATTCCCGCGTGCGCTCCTATTCGCTTGTCCATGACGGTCCGGTGCCGTTTTCAGCGATAGAAATGTTCCTCGACCTGTTGCGTTCGACGCATGGCGAGAAGCTGCTGCGGATGAAGGGCGTGATCCAACTCAGCGAAGATCCCTCACGCCCCCTGGTCATCCACGGCGTGCAGAAGATCCTGCATCCGCCGGCAAGGTTGCCCGCCTGGCCGGACGGCCAGCGCGGCACGCGGCTGGTGCTGATCACGCTCGACATGCCGGAAGACTATGTGCGCAGGCTGTTCGCCGCCTTCACCAACCGGCCGTCGATCGACACGCCCGACCGGGCGGCGCTGGAAAACAATCCGCTGGCGATCGCCGGAAGATAGCGTTTTGCATCGAATTCAGACGGTCTCGCCGCGCTCGACAAGGAATCGATGGCCGCCTGATATCGCGGCTGTTTCAATCAGCTGGTGGCCCGCATCTGAGCAAAAGGCGGGAATATCGATGACAGCGAGCGGGTCGGTGGTCTCGAGCCAGAGCCGGCTGCCCGGCTGCATTCCCGCCAGCCGCTTCTTTGCCTTCAGTACGGGCAAAGGGCAATTCAGCCCTTTCAGGTCGTAGACAGCGGTATCCCCGGCCAAGAGCAAGCTCAGCCGCCGAACATGCCGAGCAGCTTGTTCTTCAGCTTGGTCACCCGGCTCTCATCGGCGCTCGCTGCCTGCGTTTCGGCTTCCGGCGCGGCCTCCGTCGGGGCGGCTATGGTGGCGGTGGCGACCGGGGCTTCCTTGGCGGCCTTGGCCGCTTCCTTTGCCGCCACGGCTTGCGCCTTGGCCGCTTCCTTTTCGGCCAGCGCCTGTGCCTTTGCGGCCTCCTTGGCTTGCTTGGCGGCCTCTATGGCGGCCAGCCTCTGCTCCGCGGCCTTCTGCTTGGCGGCTTTCTCGGCGTCCAGTGCCGCCATCTTGCGGCCGGCGGGCGAATCGATGCGGCCCATGCGCGCCGTTTCGGTCACCGTGCCGTCATTGTTGAGCGAAGGCGGATCGATCGGCACGCGCTCGCCGCGCGCCCGGCGCTTCGACCAGTCGGAGACGATGCTGGCTTCCTTGATGCCGGCGATGGTCGGCTTCGGCGGCGGCACGCTTGCCTTGAGCGCGCTGTTGAAGGCCGCGTCATAGGTGCTCTGATAGGCGTTGTAGGCGCTCTTCAGCGAATCCGGCTGCGTGGTTGCCGGGCATGGTCCGGTCGGATCGAATGTCTGGCCATCGGCGGCGACCTGGTTGAAGACGTAGCGCTTCTCGCAGACATCGACCTTCGGCGGCACCTTGGTGACCTCGAAATTATCGTAGCCGACCTTCAGCATCTTCCAGAACTCGTAGTTCGGGTCGTTGCGATAGCGGGCCATGTTGGCGGCGGTCATGCGGAATGGGAATGCCTGGATCTGGAACTCGGTCTGGCCGCCCTGGAAAGCGTCGCGGCCGAACGCATAGATCTGCTCGATCTGCGCGTCGGTCATCGAATAGCAACCCGAGGACGAGCAGGCGCCATGCACCATCAGGTTTTGGCCGGTGCGCCCATTGGCGCGGTCATAGGCGTTTGGAAAGCCGATGTTGAAGGACAGATGATAGTTGGAGCGCGGATTCATCTGCGACGGGCGGACGGTGTAGAAGCCTTCAGGTGCCTGGCGGTCGCCTTCGGTGTATTTGGGACCGAGCTTGCCCGACCATTTGCAGATGTCGTAGCTCGCCACCATGTCGTAGCGGCCGTTGGTCTTGGCCTTCCAGATCTCGAGCTTGCCCTCTTCCTTGAAGATGCGCGCCATCACCGAGGAGGTGCGCACCATGCCCTTGGCCTTCATGTCGGCAAGGATCTTGTCCGGCAGCGGCTTGTTGGCTTCCGGGGCAAAGTCCTTCATCGACGAATCATTGCAGCCGGCGATGGCTATCGAGGCGGCGAGGACTCCGGTGCGGGCGAGCTTGGCAAACATGGATACGGCTATGTCTTTTTCCTCGGGCCAATGGCTGCGAAACTGCCGAGCCCATATGCTGAACACCGACGGACCGTAAGCCCGTTAACCTTGAAAATTCCTTACCGCAAGCTTCGACCGAGCCCTCACGGCAATTTCATTGACCCGAATCCGGCGGCATTTTTGTGGCGAAACCGCACATTGCCGCCATATTGCCGCGCGCGGGCTGCCAA
>NZ_PNOT02000191.1 GCF_002879535.1 Mesorhizobium intechi | reverse complement strand
TAGATCATCTGCAATTCACGCAGATCGTCCTTTGATCGGTCGGCAAGCCTAGGCGCGAGCGTGCGTCCGGCGAAGGTGATGCTGCCGGCGATCGGTGGCAGCAGCCCCGTGATTATTCGGGCGAGCGTCGATTTCCCCGAGCCAGATTCCCCGACGACAGCCAGCGTTTGGCCGGGGTGGACGTCAACCGAGACGTCCTGCAAAACCTTCACGACATCGCCGCCATAAGCGGCAGTGACATTCCCCACGGACAACAGAGGCTTGGGCGTGGGTTCCTTTTCCTCATGCTCGATCGAACGAACCGACACCAACGCCTTGGTATAGTCCATGCGTGGCGCCTCGATGACCTGTCGTGTTTCCCCGTGCTCCACCATCTTACCATCCCGCAACACCATGATCTCGTCCGAGACCTGGGCCACCACGGCAAGGTCGTGGGTGATGTAGAGAGCCGCGACGCCGGTGTCGCGGATTGCGTCCTTGATGGCGGCCAACACATCGATCTGCGTGGTTACGTCGAGAGCCGTGGTCGGCTCGTCGAACACGATCAGGTCCGGTTCGGAACAAAGCGCCATCGCAGTCATCACGCGCTGCAATTGGCCGCCGGAGACTTGATGTGGATATCGGGAGCCGATGCTCTTGGGGTCGGGCAAGCGGAGTTTAGTGAACAGGGCCTGCGCGCGCTTCTCTGCCTCCGCCCTGGTCCCAAAGCCATGCAGAATCGCTGCTTCCACGACCTGGTCCATGAGCCGATGAGCGGGGTTGAACGCGGCAGCAGCCGACTGCGCGACATAACAGACCTCGCTTCCGCGCACCTTCCGTAGACCCCGAACGCCGCCCTTGAGGATGTCGCGACCGTTCAGCAACACCTCGCCGCCGGTGATACGCACTCCGCCGCGGCCATAACCCATTGAGGCAAGGCCGGTGGTTGACTTTCCGGCGCCGGATTCACCGATCAGTCCCAGAACCTTGCCGCGCTGCAATTGCAGCGACACCCCGTCCACGATGGTGACGTCGCGCGGCTTCTCGCCAGGCGAATAGACGGTCGCCTCGACCTTGAGATTCCGGATGTCGAGCAGAACGCCAATTTCGCGCCGCGGCTTTGCATGAATCTTAACCATCATTCCCGTCCTCCCTTGAGACTGGCGGTACGAGTAAGCACCCAGTCGGCGACGAGGTTGACGGATATGGACAGCGTCGTGATCGCAGCCGCCGGAATGAGAGCGGCAGGTATTCCGAAGATAATGCCGTCTTTGTTCTCCTTCACCATGCCGCCCCAATCCGCTTCCGGCGGTTGCACGCCAAGGCCGAGGAACGAGAGCGCCGAGAGGAACAGCACCGAAAAGATGAAACGCAGGCCGAGTTCTGCCACCAGCGGAGATAGTGCGTTGGGCAGGATCTCGCAGAAGATAATCCAGCCGAGACTTTCACCGCGCAACTTAGCTGCTTCAACAAAGTCCATTGCGTTGATGTCGACAGCAACTGCGCGCGAAAGTCGGTACACGCGGGTGGAATCGAGGATGCCCATCACCATTATCAGGGTGACGGGGTTCGACGGTAGCACCGAGAGAACGACGAGACCGAAGATCAGGGTGGGAATCGACATCAAAAGGTCGACGAAGCGCGACATGAGCGTGTCAAACCAGCTGCCGACGACGGCTGCGGTGAAGCCGAGGATCGATCCCAGCGAGAAGGACAGCGTGGTCGCCAGCGCGGCGATGACCATGGTGGTGCGGGCGCCGTAGAGCATGCGCGACAGGAGGTCGCGGCCGAGATTGTCAGTCCCCAGCCAGTGCGCCCACGATAGCGGCTCCCATACGTCGCCCACAATCTCGCCATTGCCGTGTGGGGCGATCCATGGCGCGAAAAGCGCGGAGACCACGAACAGCCCCGTCAGGGTTAGTCCAATCAAAGCCCCGAGCGGGATTGTGCGAACATATCTAAGCGTGACCGCGGTCATTTCGGATGCCTCAAACGCGGATTGGTGAGAATGGAGGCGATATCGGCGACGATGTTCAGGCCGATATAGACGGCGGCGAAGATGAGGCCGATCGCCTGAACCACCGGCACGTCACGCTTGGTGACGTGATCGACGAGATACTGCCCCATACCCGGATAGACGAAGATTACCTCGACCACGACGACGCCGACGATGAGATAAGCGAGGTTAAGCATGACGACGTTGATGATCGGCGCGATGGCATTGGGGAAAGCATGCTTGCGGATGACGTTGAAGGCCGACAGGCCTTTCAGTTCCGCCGTCTCAACATAAGCAGACTGCATGACGTTGAGGATAGCAGCTCGCGTCATGCGCATCATGTGCGCCAGAACGGCCAGCAGCAGAACGGTCGCCGGCAGCACGATAGCCTTCAGTTTATCGAAGAACGGCATGCCGTCATAGACGGTCGAGATCGATGGGAACCATTGCAAGTTCACGGCAAAAAAGAAGATCAGCACGTAGCCGATGAAGAATTCCGGTAAGGAGGTCGAAGCAAGTGCGAGGCCCGAGATCGTCTTGTCGACCAAGCCGCCCTGATAGCGAACAGCAAGCAGTCCGAGCAGAATGGCGAGTGGAACCGCCACTGCGGCAGCTGAGAAGGCGAGGAACAGCGTGTTCCATAGCCGTGGCATCAGTGTCGCGGTGATCTCCTGCCGCGAGGTGAGCGCGGTACCGAAATCGCCGGTCAAAACCCCCCCCAGCCAGTGGAAGTAGCGCACGGTGGCGGGATCGTTGAGGCCAAGTTCGCGGCGCAGATTGACGACGGCCTCGGGCGTCGCCGCCTGTCCGAGGATTGACTGGGCTACGTCGCCTGGGAGGATTTGGGTGCCTACGAAAATCAGCGCGGAGACGGCGAAGAGGAGCAAAATGCCTAGCGCGATGCGCTGGGCAACCAGCGTCAGAATGGCAGAATTCATAAACACTCCGTTCACGCTTCGAGCAAGCATTGCACCAATGCGGAGGCATTGTCCTGAGGGGTGACTTCCTCGCCGTTGTGGAACTGGATACCTTTGAGGACCTTCATCGTCCGGGTCTTGCCGTCCATCGACGAGCTGATTTCCTCGGCGATGCGATATTCGACGCCGAGGTCGGGAGGCGGTTCGATCAGTAACTCGCGCCACCATTTTCCGCAGACGAGGGGGACCGTACCAGGTAAGGACGTTTGGTCGCGGCTGTCCGTCGCTGCGCCGCCCTGGAGGCCAGCCTTCAGGAAGCCGCCGTTTCGGAGCACCTGCGCCTTCGCGGCGCCAGCAAGAAGCGTACTGGCGGGCGCGAGGTTAAGGCCTAACGCAGATGAAGGGCCGAGAAATTCACGTCGGCTGAGCCGGCCTGCAGCGACGCAGCGGCTGAGATAGTCGACTTTCTGCGACATCGAGATCCTCCCTATTGCCAAGCGCCCTGACTTTTGTGATGCTACTAAGCTCAGTGAGCCGCTTTTCATCAATTTCTCTTCCAAGGGCGCAGGAAACCGGCATTTTCTTAGCATCCGCGCACTAAGGCGATTATCCTCATTTTTCCAGTGATCGAAGGGATCGGACGAGCGCGATTATGGTTTCTTGCCCAACACCAGAACCGGATTTCGATTCCCCTTCGGGGCGCACGCGCCAGCCGCATCGGCAGAGAAAATGATCGCGGCGGCTAGCGCTCAGGCAGCGCGCCTCAAAAGACGTCTGGCGCGCCGAACGCAAGGAGCGGACGTCAGCGCCAACCAACGCTGCTCAGCACCATCTCCTGAATGGCGACGCCATGGTCATTAATTGCACCTCTGCCGACCAGGACAACGCCTAGGGATCGCCTTCGCTTACGCACCCAAGCCGGGCAACGGTCATAGAAACTGTGAAACAATTTCTTCCTAACACGCGTGAGCATCGTCCCCAAAAATGAGGCGCCTACAAGCACTCTGACCTCTGCATTGAACCTCAAGTTTCATGCACCAGAATATTCCACAGAAGGCGCGACGTCGCGGAACTCATGCCGCATAGTGTCCACCTCCCAAGATCAGAGCATTCCGCCCAGCTAGCGGAAGCCGCGCAAATAGGCAGGACCGTAGAGGCCGCGCTCGGCGGTTAGATTGGCGAGCGCCTCGGGAGTCGCCTGCTGGCCGAGGATCGCTTGCCGCAACTCTCCGGCAACGTTGAGTGCCAGCGAAATTCGGATCGAGGGAAGAAAGGGCCCACTGCGAAGCGCACCCACTCGAAGGCATTAGGCCGTGAGCCAGCATTTGTTGAAGGCGAAACCGTCCATCAGACCTGTGCGCCGTCCGCTAACATAGCCCCCAACTTTATCGGAGATTGCGTCGATTTCCTGTGCGAACATCGGTGCGATCACACCGCCCTCGTCCCGAACGATGATGGCCATCTCGCGATAGAGGTTCTTGCGCTTATCCTGATCGAGTTCAGCGCGCGCCTCGATGAGAAGTTTATCGAATTTCTCATTGAAGAAATGCGTGTCGTTCCAGGGCGCCGTGGATAGATAGGTAGTCGAGTATGTCTGATCCTGCGTCGGGCGACCGGACCAGTAGGTGGCGGAAAAAGGCTGCTTTAGCCAGACATCAGAGAAGTAGCCGTCGTCCGGTTCGCGCTTGACCTCAATATTGATACCGGCCTTGGCGCAGCTCTGCTGGTAGAGCTGTGCGGCATCCACAGCACCCGGGAAAGCCACGCCGGAGACCCTAAGCGGGATCGGACCGTCATGGCCGGACTTTTGATAGTGGAACTTGGCCTTGTCTGGATCGAAAGCACGCTGCTCGATATCCTCGGAGAAGAGCGGATAGGCGGCATTAATCGGGAAGTCGTTGCCGAGCGTGCCGTACCCACGCAGGATCGTGTTGAGCATCTCCTCGCGGTCGATGGCGAGCTTTAGCGCCATCCTCAGATCGTTGTTGTCAAATGGCGCGGTGTGGCAGAACATGTTGAAGCAATAGTATGCTGGACCCGACATGGCCTCGACCTTGAGGTTCGGCACGCGCTTGATCATATCCACGACCTTGGGGTCGACCCTGTCGATCATATGCACCTGGCCGGCCTGCAGCGCAGAGATGCGGGCCGTGTTATCGTTAATGGCTAAGAGCTCGACTTGGTCCGCGAAACCCATCTTGTCTGGCTGCCAGAAATTGGCAAAGCGCTCGCCGCCGGCGCGGATGCCTGGCTCGTTCACTGCCACTTTGTAGGGGCCTGCGCCGATGCCGGCAGTCGGGTTGTCCTTGCCGCCGTTCGGCTGAATGATGAGATGATAATCGGTCATCAGATAAGGAAAGTCAGCATTGGCACCCTGCAGCGTCACGACCACCTCGCCGCCCTTGGACTTGATTGTATCAATGCTCGTCAGGAGGCCTTGCGCGCCGGATTGTGACTTGGCGTCAGAATGACGCTCGAGCGTTGCCGCCACATCTTCCGCAGTCACGGTCTTGCCGTTGTGGAACTCCACCCCCTTGCGGATCTTAATCGTCCAGGTCTTCGCGTCCTTGGACGAAACGATTTCTTCGGCGAGGCGATTTTCCAGTCCGCCCCCGGGTAGCGGCACCACAAGATACTCGCCCCAGCAATTGCCGAACATTGATATAAAGGTCGAGGCCGTCGCCGGATCGAGACTGTCGGTTGCCGCAGCGCCGCTAAGGCCGGCCCTGATGATACCGCCGCGGACTGGCCCCTGCGCGCGCGCAGCGCTGGCAAGCATCGAATTGGTGAACGTCGCCGAAACGCCGAGCGCCGCAGCACGTCCGAGAAATTCACGTCGGCTCAGCCGACCTACAGCTAAACAGCGGCTCAGATAGTCGAGTTCCTGCGACATCGAGATGCTCCTCACTGCGATGGGTTACCCTGTGAGCTACATGCAAGCCCTATTCGATAGTATCAACCCACTGAAGCGCCTTATGGAGAAAAATCTCTATAAACGCAGGAAACCGGCGTTCTTTCTATTATTCGCGCACAGTACCGTTTAATTCAGGTCTGGACTCAAATCGGCGTGACGCCTCCGCGCATTGTAACCGCTGTTCTCAGGCCACGGCCTTGAGTGGCGCGGGGGCATAGGCCCAGGGCAGCAGGTCGTCGAGCTGGCTTTGCGGATGGCCTGCGACGATGCGGGTGATGACGTCGGCGAGGTAGGCGTACGGGTCGACGCCGTTGAGTTTCGCGGTTTCTACGAGCGAGGCGATGGTCGCCCAGTGCTCGCCACCGCCGTCGGAACCGGCGAAGAGCGCATTCTTCCGATTGAGGGCGATTGGCCTGATCGAGCGTTCGACGACGTTGGAGTCGATCTCGACGCGGCCGTCGTCGAGGAAGCGACCAAGTCCGGCCCAGCGCGAGAGCGGGTAGCGGATTGCTTCAGCGAGCTTGCTCTTCTGGCTGACCAGGGCGAGCTTCTCGCGCAGCCATGGCTGGAGGGTATCGATGATGGGGCGGCTTCTCTCCTGGCGCGCGGTGCGCCGCTCTTCGGGCGAGCGTCCCCGTATCTCGTTCTCGATCTTGTAGAGCTCGGCGATGCGCTGGAGCGCCTCCGTGGCGATCGGCGCGGGCCCGGACTGGGCCAGTTCGTAGAAGCGTCGACGGACATGCGCCCAGCAGAACGCCAGGCTCACGGCATTGCGCTCGGCCAACGCCCGGTATCCGGCGTAGCCGTCGACTTGCAGGATCCCGACGAAGCCCTGAAGGTGCCGCAGTGGCTGTTCGGCCTTGCGGTCGGGTGCATAGTGATAGGCGACGCCAGGTGGAGCGATCCCGCCCCAGGGGCGATCGTCGCGAGCATAAGCGAACAGCTGGCCCGTCTTGGTGCGGCCGCGCCCGGGATCGAGCACCGGCGCCGTGGTCTCGTCGGCGAAGAGCTTCCCGGACGCCTTCAGCCGCTCGAACAACCGCTCGTGGATGGGGCGGAGCAGGAAAGCCGCCTTGCCGACCCAATCGGCAAGCGTCGAGCGATCCAGGTTCACGCCTTGGCGGGCGTAGATTTGCGCCTGGCGATACAGGGGAAGATGGTCGGCGTACTTGGAGACCAGCACATGGGCGACGGTCGCCTCAGTCGGGATGCCGCCCTCGACAAGCCGTGGCGGAGCCGGTGCCTGCACCACGACCTCCTCGCAGCTCCGGCAGGCGTATTTCGGTCGGCGCGTGACGATGACGCGGAATTGGGCCGGCACGATGTCGAGGCGCTCGGAGCGATCCTCGCCCATGACATGCAGCATTCCCTTGCAGCACGGGCAGATCTTGTCGGGAATGTCGATGATCTGCTCGATACGCGGCAGATGCGCGGGCAGTGATCCACGGTTGGCGCGGCGCTTCCTGGCGCGAGCCTCGCGCTTGGCAGTATCGGCGGTGTCCTCCGCGGCGAAGCCTTCAGCCTCGATCTGCTCGGCCTCTTCCAGGCCCAGCAGCAGCTGGTCGACCGGCAGGCTCTCTGCCCTGCGGCCGAAGCGGTGGCGCTGCAGTTCCTTGATGATCTGGCGCAGCCGCTCGTTCTCGGCGCGCTCCGCCGCGAGCATCGCCTGAAGCGCGATCGGATCGTTGGTCTGAGGCTCGGCCGGGTTGCTCACAAGGCCGATTCAATCATGCATTCCAATGCTTTGCCAGCGCCTCTAGCCTCCCATGGAATCAACTTGCCGCGACCGGCGCGCGCGTCTCGCGGGCGTCATGCACGCGCCGCCAATCCAACCCTTCCAGGAGCGCCTGCAATTGCGCCGCCGACAACCTCACCACGCCATCGGTGATGGCAGGCCAGCAGAACTTCCCGTCCTCCAGACGCTTCGCCAGCAGGCACACGCCGGTGCCGTCGAAGTACACCAGCTTGACCCGGTCGGCGCGCTTGGCCCTGAAGACGTAGACCGCGCCAGAGAACGGATCGGCGCCCATCGTCTCGCGCACCAGCACCGCCAGGCCCTCGGCCCCCTTGCGGAAGTCCACCGGCTTCGTCGCGACCATCACCTTGACCACACCCGTCGGCCCGATCACGACGGCGCCTTCAGCGCACGCCGCCACCGTCCTGGCGTCGGCGCCACGACCGACCCGCATGGCGACGCCGTCAATCTCCAGCTCTATCACGCCGGTTTCTCGCGCGGCCTTCCGCTTCCGTGTCGATCTCGCGCGCTTCCCCGCCGGTTCGGGCTCCTGTGCCGCGACCACCGCTGGAACAAACAACGGCTCCGGTGCCGGCGCATTCGCCAACGGCACCCGCGCGGACCGGCGCCAGGCGAACAGCTGCTGCGGGGACAATGCATGTCGCCGAGCCACCGCGCTCACGGTCTCGCCAGCATCGTAGCTTTCCGCCACGATCCGCGCTTTCTCCTCCGGCAACCATTCGCGCCGCCGTCCAGAACCCGTGAATATCTCAAGCCGTCGAACCGGCTCCTCGTCCCTGGACTTAAGCGTAAGCTCTGAAATCGTCATGTGTCGAAGCCCTCAAAGGCTCCGAGCATCGTCGCTCACGACAACGCGCGAAAGGTGCCAACGGGACAGCGCTTACCGCGCATTGCGGTGAATGCGGCGACCATCTCCCCTCCGGAGATGCGGCAAAGCAAGGCCGAACGCAGCCCTTACCTCTTGGTCAACGTCTCGGTGCTCGATTGGCCTTATGAACTCCGAGACCACAATAGCATCGCGGTTGTGGTGCCGATGAAAACATCTCGGTCCTCCCGATCGCAATGCCATCAAGACCCGAGTGACCACCTACAACATCGCAGCACACGCAGCCGATCTATACGTTGGACGCGGCGTGACATCCTGGCTGCACGCGATCGACTTACCCAGCAGCAGAGAGCAGCGCATCCCATCATAGTCCTTAGCTCTCCAATTCATCTCGGATGGCGCGGAACGCCGCAAATGGATCAAACGGGAGGGGTTTGCGGACCTGGTATACGTGGTCAGGCCACTGTGAGCGTTTCTCCGGCAATTTGTCACGTTGGTGGGAGAGTTTCACCACCGCGAAGTCCGCCTCAGGATCAATATAGATTATTTGGCCACCATATCCCCACGCAATATAGGCTCCTCTCTCTTGATCCTCGATCCAGAAAGTATTGTGATAAGCACCGTTTGGCAACTCTGATCTCTCAGATACGCTCGGATTTCCGAACAACTCAAATAGAAGAGGCTTAGGGCGTCGTGTCGTCTCGATCCATTCAGATGGGACGATCTGCCTCCCGTTCAGTCTGCCGCGGCGCAGATGCAGAAGCGCGAAGCGTGCAAAGTCACGAAGTGTGGCTTGGAACCCCCCGGACGACATTGCGAAACGGGATTTGTCTACGATTTGGCAGGCGTCTTCCTCCGCTCCCATCGGCCCCCACAATTCACTGCTGTACAGCTCCGGAAGAAACTTGCCGGTTACGCGCTGCATGATGAGCCCCAGCAGGTCGATGTTGGGGTCAAAATACGCGAACCGTGTGCCGTGCGGCGCCTCCTGATCCGTTATCCGCAGTATGGCCTGCCATACGTCGGCTGGAGCGTCAGGATGTGCCTCGGCGGGGCCGAAATACCCTGATGCTACGCCGTAGTTGAAGTAATCGGTATGTGGCACGTACCATGACCCCTTCATGGTCGCGCCCGCAGTCATGTCCAGCAAGTTCTGCACAATGGCGCCGCGATATGCGGTTGCTTCAAGTTCCGGCAAATACCGTGTTACCAGACTTTCAGGGTCGATGAGCCCCTTGTGGACAAGGATCCCGAACACCGTCCCCGTGATGGACTTCGAACCCGATCTGGCGATGTGCTTCGAGTGCGGCTCCATGCCATTCATGTATGTTTCGAACACGATCTCGCCGCGATGCAGAACCAGAAACCCGTCAGTATAGTCGCTCTCGAGATATTCGCGAATTGTGGCGCGCCGGCCGTCTCTGGACGCTATTTCGACGTCACCAATATCCACAAGCCGCCGTGGAAGCGGCAGGACCGGTCCTGGCCCCCGCCAAACCTTGGCGGTTCGCGTATATTCGCTTACGTGTGAAAATGTCCAGCTGCTGTAAGGCCAATAGGACCACTCATCCGCCGGGATCATGGGTGCGCCTAACCTCGGATCGAGCTGCCATGACTGGGGATCGGACTGCGATGACTTGCCGGCAACGCGGCGGCTGAGACCATCGAATTCCTGCGACATCGAAATGCTCCTACCTCTAAGTGTGGCCTAGATAGATTGACCTCATCTCCTTTATAGCAATGTTCGACGGACTGCTTCGCTCGCACGACATCTCGTCAACGCTGGAAATCGGCGTTTTCTTGCTGCCTACGCAGTGCGACACGCCATCCAGAGGGGACCCGAGACCGAGACGGTTTCAATATGATCGATTCGGCCGGGTTGGGTCTTGAAGATTGTTTGCCCACAGCCACGGCATGCCGAGCGAATTACGGGAAGAGTCCTAACGAGGAACGCTTCCTCAATCTGGGGGTCGGCTCGGTCTTGACGAAGAAATGGTAAGCATGCGGTCGACCATCATGTCCAACACGTGAGCGCGCGCCGCTCGATACCATCCTCAATCTCTCGCCAGGCTGGTTGACCCGGCAAGCCGATCGCGGCGTCGGTGGGTGTCTTGCAGACCTTGAACCTTGCCAAGGAACCGCAGGCCGTGACCAGTCTTTCGGCGCACGCACGCGAACGCGTCGTTGAAGCGCAGATTGAACCCGCAGCTCATTTGATGAGTGAAGGGGGCAAGGTATTCATTGCCATTGGTGAAAGCTTTGCCAAGCATGAGAACGTGAAACATTCCAACGGTGAGTATGTTCGTGACGCCGTCCACGTCAATTCAGTAGAGAGCTTCGACTCCCGCGTCCGCCGTACCATAGCCGGTGTCTTTCATATATCAGCCCGAGCATGCCGACCTGTATTTCCATGAAATCGGCTTTCGCTGGGTCCCAGCGCGTCGTCAGAGGAAATGCCGTTATTCCCGCCGCCACGGTCGTCAGATGCGTCGAAGCCCGAACGGCGGCCTTGTCATCAAAATCAGCAACAGTTTTCTTTGGTTGACAATGGCCGCGATCATTTCTCCATCAGTGGCTGAGTTGGCCGCACCATGCGGAGCTGATCCCAAGCTTCCAAGCGCTTTCGCGTCGAGGGCCAGTCTGCCTCAGACACCTTGACAATAAGAGCTTCGACAAATGCGGTTGCGCAGACCAATGTATCCCATGCGGTCTCGATTTCGCTCGGCAGGGCAATAATATGATCACAATGACGTGCGATTGGCGACATCCATTTATCAGTGATCAGTATAATTGACAGTTTTCGGTTATTAGCAACCACTTCAGCAAGTGACACCAAATCTCTCTGGTATCTACGAAAGTCGAACATAATAAACACATCATTTCTACGCATCGCCAAGAGGAAATATGGCCAATCCTCAACATCATTCGGCAAGTGATGAACTTCAGATCTTATCTGCTTGAGGTGAGTTGAAAGTAATAACGCGATATTACCACTGGCACGGCCGCCAACAACAAATATATGTCGATTAGGGTCGGCAACGAGTGTTAGGATTCGATCGAATTGTTCTTGGGGGATACGTTCGCCCATCTCTTGGAGGCGTTGTGCGGCGCGCGACGCATAGTCAATAAGAAATGCGCTGCCATTGTGAAGCTTTTCAGTTGTCTTCAGCTCCAGCGGAGAGCGTCCGCTTTCTCGCAACTCCGCTATTAATTGGCGTTGAAATTCTTGGTAGCCGGCGAAACCTATCTTGCTGACAAAGCGTGTAATCGAGGGTGCGCTGACACCTGTACGCTCCGCGAGCTCCTGGATAGTGCGAAGAGCGCCGAATGGATAATCTGCCAGGATTGCGTTGCCAATCTTTCGCCCGCTGGCAGTAAAATTAGCGCTCTCCCGCCATATTGTTTCTCGCACGGTCACTTTGATGGCCGATCTAATTCACTCATTGGTGCTTGCATAGCACTTATAACCCGTCGCACACCATGAAAGAATCATATCAGGAGGGAAATGTGAAGCGGCTTTGACCGACATTATTCGTCTCTTCGGCTGCGTAGTCTGCCCCATTGAGTGGCGCTGAACAAAGTATGGCTTTTGAGCCGTTTGCCAGTTGACAGCTAATTGCAATTAAAGGGCCGAAACACAACGAGAGGGACTGAGGGTTTCGCACAAGCGGCCCAAGCGCAGGCGACAAATGCAGGGCCGCCTTCGCGACCCTGCGCCCTTCAACTCCCGAATCATTCAGGAATTAGCCTGCAACGCGGCCGAATTCGGCCATCATGTCATCGGTCGAGAGGATGCGACAGTAATGGCCATCCATGGCCTCGATTGATCGCGCGTGCCTATCTTCCTCTTCAGCAGCGCAGCAGTCCTCAATCTGGGTTACCAGGAAGCCGCGATCGGCGGCGTCACGCACCGCTGTCTCGACGCACTGGTCAGTTGAAACACCGTATATCACCAGATATTCAATGCCCAGATTGCGCAGTACGTATTCTATATTGGTGCAATTGAAAATCCCTGACGCCGTTTTTGGGATGACAATCTCGTCACCGACGGGACCAACTTCCTCGATGACTTTCGCTTCCCAGGAACCTTTGGGATGGAACAGCCCGGAAATCTTGTGGTCGAGGCTAATGTCCCGCCCATTCTGTGTGTAAGCCTCGATAGTCGTGTAAATGATCTCGACGTCTGCAGCGCGAGCCGCTGCCTGCAGCCGTTTCTGGTTAGGAATTACGACACTGTCGAGTCGGTCTAGAAATGACCGCTTGTGCGCATCCGGCGAGCCTGGGATCTTTGATTGAGCCACTAGCTCTGGACTCCATTCGGCATTCTGCATGTCAATAGACAGCAGTGCAGTCTTCTTAGGTTCTATCGGCCGCAGTCGGTCGGACGGACTGGCGGCTTTGAGCGAAAGTTTTTGCATAGAAAGCACCTTTCTGGGT
>NZ_PNOT02000102.1 GCF_002879535.1 Mesorhizobium intechi | reverse complement strand
TTCCCGACCGACGTCATCGCCGAATCCGAGGCCGTCAAGCCGGCGACGCTTGATCACCGCGAGGACTGGCGCGACCTGCCCCTCGTCACCATCGATCCGGCCGACGCCAAGGACCATGATGACGCTGTCTTTGCCACGCCCGATCTCGACGAAAAGAACCCGGGCGGCGTGATCGCCACGGTGGCGATCGCCGATGTAGCCGCCTATGTCCGCTACGGCACGGCGCTGGACCGCGAAGCCTTGAAGCGCGGCAATTCGGTCTATTTTCCGGACCGCGTCGTGCCGATGCTGCCCGAGCGTATTTCCAATGATCTGTGCTCGCTGCGCGAGGGCCAGGATCGCCCGGCCCTCGCGGTGCGCATGACCTTCTCCGCCGATGGCCACAAGATCCGGCACTCCTTCCATCGCGTAATGATGAAATCGGCGGCGAAGCTCGCCTATCCGCAGGCGCAGGCCGCCATCGACGGCGTACCCGACGACAAGACCGGTCCGATCCTCGACACCGTGCTGAAGCCGCTGTGGGACGCTTATTCGATCCTCAAGCGCGGTCGCGCCGGCCGCCAGCCGCTCGAACTCGACCTGCCGGAGCGCAAGATCACGCTCAAGCCGGATGGCACGGTCGATCGTGTCATCGTGCCGGAGCGCCTCGATGCCCATAAGCTCATCGAAGAATTCATGATCCAGGCCAATGTCGCCGCCGCCGAGACGCTGGAGGCGAAGAAGCAGGCGCTGGTTTACCGCGTGCACGACGCGCCGTCGCTCGCCAAGCAGGAATCCCTGCGCGAGTTCCTCCAGACGCTCGGCCTGTCGCTGGCGCGCGGCGCGCAGATGCGGCCCAGCCAGTTCAACGGCATCCTTGAGCGCGTGCGCGGCGCCGACAATGAGGCACTGGTCAACGAAGTGGTGCTGCGCTCGCAGAGCCAAGCCGAATATTCGCCAGGCAATATCGGCCATTTCGGCCTCAACCTCAGGCGCTACGCCCATTTCACATCGCCGATCCGCCGCTATGCCGATCTGATCGTGCATCGCGGGCTTATTGCGGCACTCGGCCTCGGTCAGGGAGGACTGACGCAGGACGAAGCAGCTCGGCTCGAAGACGTTGCCATCCTGATCTCCGGCACGGAACGGCGTGCCATGGCGGCCGAGCGCGACACGGTCGACCGGCTGATCGCAGCCTATCTCGCCGAGCGCATCGACGACCGGTTCGACGCCCGAATCTCCGGCGTCACCAAATCAGGACTATTTGTCCAATTGCCGCAATATGGCGCCGATGGCTTTGTCCCCGTGTCAACTTTGGGCGGCGATTACTATATATACGACGAAACGGCTCGCTCGCTCTTCGGAGAACGCTCAGGCAAAGGCTACCAGCTCGCGGACCATGTCGAGGTCCGGCTCGTCGAGGTGGCACCGATGGCCGGCGCCATGCGTTTCGAGATGCTGACCGACCCGAAGCCCCTGCCAGGCTCTACCAGGTCGTTTCACAAGGCTAAGGGCCGCGCCCGTGCGTCGCAATCGCGACCGGGTTCGCGCGGCAGGAGACGATGATGCCAAAAGAATTAGGGATACAAGAACAGATTTTCGGCGGCGAACACCACAGCGGCCGGGTTGCCCGCCCGTTGTGGACGGCGATGAAGCGCGGCCTCGTGGGCCGCTGCCCGAACTGCGGCGAAGGCAAGCTGTTCCGCGGCTTCACCAAGACTGTCGACACCTGCAGCGTCTGCGGCGAGGAAATCCATCACCATCGAGCCGACGACCTGCCGGCCTATCTGGTGATCGTCATCGTAGGCCATATCGTCCTCGGCGCATTCATGGGCGTGGAAGCGACATCGACGCTGTCCACCTGGCAGCACATCCTCATCTGGGTGCCCTTGACCATCATCTTGTCGGTTGCCCTGCTGCAACCTGTCAAAGGCGCCGTCATCGGACTGCAATGGGCGTTCTATATGCACGGTTTCGGTGGCGAAAAGGATGGGGCGGGCTCCCACCACGGCGCCTGATGCGCCGCTGGCGCAACACGCCAATCGCTAAGGCCACTTTCGCATGCAAGAAGTTTCCGCTAGGTCCCTGCGCATGGAAGCAATGACCAAGGCGGATGTCGACAAGCTCGACAAGGGTCTTGCCGCACATGGCGGCCGGCCCCTGCGTCCGCGTGATGCCGCGACCCTGATTCTTCTCGACCGCAAGGGTGATGAGGTGCTGGTGCTGATGGGGCGCCGTCACGCCGGCCACGCCTTCATGCCCGGGAAATTCGTGTTTCCCGGTGGTCGTACCGACCCGGCCGACAGCCGCATCGCGACGGCCACCGCATTGCATCGCGACGAGGAAGCGAAGCTGCTTGCCGGCCCCGGCCGCACCAGTGCCGCGCGGGCCCGCGCCGTCGCCTTGTCGGCAATCCGCGAGACCTATGAGGAAGCCGGGCTGCTCATCGGCGAGAGGGCCGCCTTTGCCACCGACAAGCGCGACTGGCAAGGCTTTGTCGAACACGGCGTGAGGCCTTCGCTCGAAACGCTGCGCCTAATCGCGCGCGCCATCACTCCGCCCAACCGGGTGCGCCGCTTCGACACACGTTTTTTCAGCGCCTGGCGCAGCGACGTTGCGGTCGAACTGCCGGACGGCGGCCCGACCAATGAACTCGAGGAACTGGTCTGGCTGCCGCTTGCCAAGGCCAGGGAAGCCGACATACCCGACATCACCCGAATGATCCTGGACGAGTTGGAAAAGCGCCTCGCCCATGATCCCCTGCTGCGTCCGGGCGGTCCCGTTCCCTTCTACCGGCTTGTCCGTAACCGCTTCACCCGCGAACTTCTGTAGGCAATTCCAGGAAAGTATGACGCGGTTTTCCGCCCGGAATTGCGCAAGATCAACGAGACAGAGTATTCAGCACCCCATGACGGTCGATACCCAACCACAGGGCGACGAACGCGTACACTGGCTGCCGATGGTGGCGGCGATCTCGTCGATCAGCGTCGTCGGCATCGCCATTGGCCTCGGCATGCCGCTCCTCAGCGTCATCCTCGAAACGCGCGGCCACTCGGCTTCGATGATCGGCCTCAACACCGCTGTCGCCGGCCTGGCCTCGATCGCCGGTGCGCCGCTGGCGACGCCGCTCGCCATGCGCTTTGGCGTCGCCTGGACCATGATCGCCATGATCGCCACCGGCGCGCTGGCCTTCGTCGGCTTCCATTTTGCGCCCAATTTCTGGATGTGGTTCCCGCTCCGCATCGTGCTGCATATCGCGTTGACGGTGCTGTTCATCCTGTCGGAATTCTGGATCAGCACGTCGGCGCCGCCGCACCGGCGCGGCCTTGTCCTTGGCATCTACGCCACAGTTCTGTCGCTCGGGTTTGCCGCCGGCCCCTGGCTGTTCGCGCATCTCGGCAGTTCCGGCTTCAGGCCGTTCGGCGTCATCATTGGATTGGTGACGCTGGCCGCCATACCGGTGCTGGCCGCGCGCAACGAAAGCCCCTCCATCGTGGCCGATGGCGAAACCAGCAATTTCCTGCGCTACATCTGGCTGGTGCCGACCGCGACTTTTGCCGTACTGGTGTTCGGCGCGGTCGAAACCGGCGGCTTCGCGCTGTTCCCGGTCTATGGCAACCGCATCGGCTATTCCGAAGCCGACGCCGCATTGCTGCTGACCATGATCGGGCTGGGCAACGTGCTCCTGCAGATCCCGATCGGCATGATCAGCGACCGCGTTTCGGACCGGCGCTATCTGCTGCTCGCCTGCGCCACGGTTGGCCTTGCCGGTACGCTGTTCATGCCCTTCTTTGCCGCCAACTGGCACTTGATGGCAGCGCTTCTGTTCGTCTGGGGCGGTGTCGTCGCGGCCATGTACACGATCGGCCTCGCCCATCTCGGTTCTCAACTCTCCGGCCACGAACTGGCGTCGGCCAACGCGGCCTTCGTGCTGTGCTACGGCGTCGGCATGGTGCTTGGTCCTCAGGCGATCGGCATCGGCATGGACAGTTTCGGGCCTTCCGGCTTCGGCTGGTCGCTCGCCCTGTTCTTCGGCGCCTATATCGCCCTGGTCTGCTTCAGGCTGGTGCGCAAGATCCTGTTATAGCGCGTCCGGGATAGCGATTCTGTTCGCGTACGCGGCAGGCTGCTGACAGAACCATGTCAGCAGCCGCGCGGTAAAAGAGTGTCCCAAAACATCGGACGTTGAGGACACTCACATGATCGACAGCGGCTTTGAAACCACATCCCTGAGAATGACGCTTCTGCTGCTTGTGACCTTCCAGGCACCGGCGGCGGATGTCGACCGCATCATGGACGCGGTGGTTGCGATCGCCCCGCTGGCGATGGGCAAATATGACCGCAACGCCTACCAGTCGGCGCACGGCATCGAGCGCTACAGGCCGCTTGAGGGGGCCACGGCCGGCGCCGAGACGGAATTGCGCCGCCGCCCGGGCACGGTCGAGGTTTCCTTCGAATTGCCGGATGACCAGACTTTGGCCAGCCGTGTCGTCGAGGCGATTTTTCAGGCCCATTCCTACCAGGAGCCGGTGATCCGCATCCAGCCGATCCTCGCCAGCCGCTCCAAGGGGCTGGACGACCGTACCAATCCGAATCGCTGGTGGCACACCACCGGAGACTGGAAAAAGATTGCGGCGCCGGAGACAGAAACCGCATGATTTGAGGCCATGTGGGGTTCCGGTGGGGCGCAGAAGCTCCGCCGGGCTTGACTTTCCAGGCACGTTCTTTATGTGTCGCGCCAAGTTTCCCGCGTCCGGGTGTTTTCCCGTGCTCCAGCGGCCAAAACCCCACGAACAAACGGACTGATACCATGGCCAAAGCCGCAAACATCAAGATCAAGCTTCTGTCGACCGCCGACACCGGTTTCTTCTACGTGACCAGCAAGAACAGCCGGACCAAGACCGACAAGCTGTCGTTCCGCAAGTATGACCCGGTCGCCAAGAAGCACGTCGAATTCAAGGAAACCAAGATCAAGTAATCTGGGTTTTGCCTTTGCGAACAAAAACGCCGCCCATCGGGCGGCGTTTTTCGTATCTAGGTCAGTGTATTTGTTAAGATAGGTGGCAGCCAGCATGACGCGTCGGATCGCCGACACGGCTAAACCACGAGCCGCCATTCGTTAAATTGCCGCCTCGCACGTTAGCATTCACTAAACTAAGTGGGAGGACGATGTGGCGTTGGGTTGGCTAGTGGGTTTTGCGATGCAAAGCGACTTTGCAGCGGCGCGCGAGCTTTTGGAATGCGCACAAAACCGCCTGCGCGGCGAAGACGAAACAAGCCAAAGCATACGCGCCAGGCTGGATGTGATGATCGAAGAGATAGCGGCTGCGGAATTTCAGAAGTCGCCGCTGACGATCGTGCCTTTCCCGAGAAGTCGGCCGCCGAGGGAGCCCAACAAATAGCCCGCACCATACGCGGGTTTGGCGGCGCGAAAGACGTGCTTTTCCTTTCGCGGCGCCGGAGCCTCGCAAATCTGGTGAAGCGGGGTAGCTCCCTTGGCAATTGCAGCGCACGGCCAGCTGAGACTGCGAGCTCCGTTCCCCCGGCCCCGCCCGAAAATCTCCTTCAGCCGATGCGATCGCCGCCTTTCGAATCGAACAGATGCAGCGCCGCCGGATCGGCCGCCAGCCTCACGATGTCGCCGGGTTTCACGCCGGCCCGCCCCATGGCAAAGACGCAAAGCTGCTGGTTGGCCAGTTTGACGTAGAACTGCGTCGAAAGCCCGAGCGGCTCCACCACCACCACCTCGCCCTGGAGCGCGCCGTCATCGGCCAGCCTTATATGTTCAGGCCGCAGGCCGATGGTGATCGCGTCGCCGTCCTTCAGCGGCAGGCCATCCGGCAGCCGCAGCTTCTGGCCGTCGGATAGCACGGCATCCACCTTTCCGGCCTTCTCCACGGTTGCGGGCAGGAAATTCATGCCCGGTGAGCCGATGAAGCCGGCAACGAACATGTTGGCCGGCCGATCATAGAGATCGAGCGGCGCGCCGACCTGCTGGATCAGCCCGTCATGCATGACGACGATCCGGTCGGCCATGGTCATCGCCTCGATCTGGTCGTGAGTGACGTAGACCGAGGTGGTTTTCAACTGTTGGTGCAGCGCCTTGATCTCGGCACGCATATGCACGCGCAGCTTCGCGTCGAGGTTGGACAGCGGCTCGTCGAAGAGAAAAACCTTGGGATCGCGCACGATGGCGCGGCCCATGGCGACGCGCTGGCGTTGGCCGCCCGACAATTGCCGTGGCAGGCGTTGCAGGAATGTGTCGAGGCCGAGCCGCCTGGCTGCGCCATCCACCCTTGCATCGATCGTCGACTTCTGCGCCTTCTTCAGGAGCAGGCTGAAGCCCATGTTTTTCGACACGTCCATGTGCGGGTAGAGCGCATAGGACTGGAACACCATGGCGATGTCGCGGTCCTTGGGTGCCACATCATTGACCAGCCGATCGCCGATACGGATCTCGCCGTCTGAAGCCTCCTCCAGCCCGGCGATCATCCGCAAAAGAGTGGACTTGCCGCAGCCGGACGGCCCAACCAGGACGACGAACTCGCCATCGGCGATTTCAAGATCGACCGCGTGCAGGACGCGGACGGCGCCATAATCCTTGCGGACGTTTTCGAGCGTGACAGAGGCCATCGATCTATCCTTTGACGGCGCCGGCGGTCAGGCCGGTAACGAGATAGCGTTGCAGGAAGGCGAAGAACAAACAAACCGGGATCAGCGCCAGGATGGATGCCGCCATCATCTGCCCCCAGTCGACGGCGAACTTGCCGATGAAGGTGAGCAGGCCGACGGCAAAAGTCTTCTGGTCGTCGCTGGAGATTAGCATCAGTGCGAACAAAAGCTCGCTCCACGCGGCGGTGAAGACGAAGCCGAGCGTCGCTCCCATGCCGGGCAGTGTCAGCGGCACGATCACCTTGCGCATCGCCTGCGCACGCGTGCAGCCGTCGATCATCGCCGCTTCCTCCAGATCCTTTGGAATGCCATCGAAGAAGGACTGCATCAGAAAGGTGGCAAAGGCGGTGTTGAAGGCGGTGTAGATGATGATCAGCCCAGTCAGGCTGTTGATCAGGCCGATCTGCCCCATGACGCGGTAGATCGGCGGAATGACCATTACCAGGGGGAAGGTCTGGGTCAAAAGCAGCATCAAGGCCAGCGCCGCCTTGCCGCGAAAGGTGAAGCGCGACATGGCATAGCCGGCAAGCGTGGCGATGATTGTCACCAAAGCCGCCGTCGACACCGAGACGATGACGCTGTTGAGGAAATAGCGGGGGAAATCGGTGGCCTCGAGCACGGTGACGAAGTTCTGCAGCGTCATGTGCGAAGGCCAGAAAGTGATGCCTTCGGAATAGAGCAGCCGCTCCGGCGTCACCGAGATTTTCAGCGTCCAGTAGATGGGGAACAAGGCGAAGACTACATAGGCCGCGATTGCCGCGTAGAGGCCGACGCCGCCGAAGAACCGTTGTGAGGTTGAGCGTCCCGCGATCATCAGACGTGCCTCACCAGGGAGCGGCGGATGGCGATCAGCGCGATGGCATAGGCAATCAGCAACACAAGCAGCAGCACGGCCACCGCCGAGGCATAGCCCTTGTCCAGCGACTTGAAGGCGCTGACATAGATGTAGACCGGCACTGTGTTGGTCGAACCGGCCGGTCCGCCCTCGGTCATGACGAAGATCAGATCGGCGAAGGTAGCGATCCAGATGGTGCGCAGCATCACGGTGATCGCAATTGTCGGCGCCAGGAACGGCAGCGTGACCTTGGTGAAACGCTGCCAGGGCGAAGCGCCGTCGATCGCTGCCGCCTCGTGCAGTTCGGAGGGAATGGACTTCAGCGCCGCCAACAGCGTGATGGCGAAGAACGGAATGCCGAACCAGACATTGGCGACGATCGGCCCCCACATCGCCGTGGCAGGGTCGGAGAGCACGTTTGTCGGTTCCGCCTTCAGTCCCAGCGCGAACAACCAGTGCGGCAGCGGCCCGATGATGGGGTTGAACAGCCAGGCCCAGGTCAGGCCCGACAGGAAGGATGGCACCGCCCAGGGCAGGAACACCAGCGCCTGCACCGCCTTGCGGCCGCGGAACGGCTTGTCGAGCAGCAGCGCCAGGCCAAGGCCGAGGAAGAACTGGAAGAACAGGCTGGCGACCGTCCACCATAGCGTGTTGACCAGCGCCTGGCCCAGCACCTGGTCCGACAGCATCGCCTGATACTGGCCGAGCCCGACATATTCCGACTTGAAGGCCGAGAATTTGCGGAAGGAGTAGCTGATGCCGATGACCAGCGGCACCAAAAGGACGACGACCAGCAGGATGATCGCCGGGCTCAGATAGAGCCAGGGCTCGATGGCGGCGTGCGACAGCCGCTTTCGTCGCGGCTTGCCGGCGGATCGGATTTCGGACACGGCGTAGGTCATTGATTTGGCTCTACGGTAGAGGATGGATGCCGGAAGGCAAAACAGCGTCCTTCTCCCGTTCGGTGGGGAGAAGATGCAGTCAGGCGGATGAGGGCGGCGCTAACTTGGCGCCGCCATCCGTCACTTCGTGACGCCCTCTCCCCGTAAACGGGGAGAAGGAAGAGGCGTCACTTCTTGTTCTTCGCCAGCCAGTCCTGCTGTTCCTTGGTCAGGAATTGAGCCCATTGGTCGGCGACGTCCTTGGCGGTCTTCTGGCCGAGCAGCACTTCCTGGAAATTCTTGATCGCCACCTGGTCGACGAAATTGCCGAGGTTCTCCAGATGCGTCGGCGGCGTCACCATTTCATATTTGGAGGTGTCGCTCAGCTCCGTGAACCAGCCCTTGAACTGCTCGGTCTTGAAATGGGGATCCTGGTCGGCGCCGTTGTGGATCGGCACCACGCCGACTTCCTTCGCCCATTCGAGATTGTCCTTTGGCGACAGAAGGGTCGCCATCAGCTTCCAGGCATCGTCCTTGTGCTGCGAGTTGGCGAACATCGCCCAGCCGGCATAGCCGAGCGTCGGATAGGACTTGCCGCTCGGACCAACCGGCAGGGGCGCCACGGCGAAGTCGTCGGCGCTCATCTTGTCGGCGATGCCGAGCAGCGCGTCCGGATCCTGGTTGAGCATGGCGCAGGTACCGGAATAGAAACCGGTGACGGTTTCGTTGAAACCCCAGCTTACCGCATCCTTCGGCGCCAGTCCGTCCTTGTACATGTCGGCCAGCATCTGCAGGCCCTTGACCGAGCCCTCCTCGTTGATGGTCGAGGTGCCGTCTTCGTTGAAGTATCCGCCCTTGCCCTGAGCGATGTTCATGAACATGTGCATGCCGTTGAACGCGCCGGGCCCGCCGCGCAGGCAGTACCCGTATTTGCCTGGAATGGCGGAGATCTTCTTGGAGTCGGCGACGAATTCGTCGAGCGTCGCGGGCGGGCCGTCGAGGCCGGCTTGCTTGAACAGCTTCTTGTTCCAGAACAGCGCGTTCACATAGTAGCCGTAGGGGATCATGAACTGGGTGTTGTTGACGGTCGAGCCGAACTGCTTGGCGCGCTCGCCGAGCGTCTTGGCGTCATCCCATTTGGCCATGTAGGGACCGAGATCCTCGAGCTGGGCATTGTTGGCATAGAGGCCCATCCAGCGCTCCGGCATCTCGACCACGTCAGGCGTGTCGCCGGCCTGCACCATGGTCAGGAACTTTTCGAAGGCCTGGCCCCACGGCAGCGAGATCAACTCGACCTTGACGCCGGGATTGGCGGCCTCGAATTCGGCGATCTGCTTTTTCAGGAATTCGGTTCGCGGCGGGCTGGTGATGACTTCGACCATCTTCAGGGTCGAATCGGCCAGCGCGCTCCCGGCGGAAATGGCCAGCCCCGCGACGGTGGCAAGC
>NZ_PNOT02000210.1 GCF_002879535.1 Mesorhizobium intechi | reverse complement strand
CGCCGGTGGCTTGCAATTTGCCGGCCTGCTCGGCGCGCCAGGTTCCGGCGCCGGCGTCTCGCTCGACGGCGTCAATGGCGAAATCGCTTCGCTGAAGACCGAGATTGCCGGGCTGAAGAACGGCGGCGGCAACAACGACGCCGCGGCCAAGGTGGTCGGACTTTCCTCGGGGCTGGAACAGGTAAAGGCCGATGTCGCGGCGCTGAAATCGGCTGTCGAACAGGGCGGCGCTGGCGACAATGCCGGGCTGGCGGCCCTTGGTGACAAGGTCAAGCAGATCGAAACCGCGGTCGCCACCCTCGGCAAGGCCGGCGGCGCGGCGCCGGTCGATCTCGGCCCGCTCAACGAAAAATTGGCTGGGCTCGACGCGCTGGTGAAATCGACGGACGAGGCGGCGAAGGCCCGGGACAGCCGGCTCGCCGCGCTTGAACAGTCGGTGTCACAGCTTTCCGACAAGGTCGAGGCGGCGGCAGGACAGCCGAAGATCGCGCTCGCCATTGCCGCGTCGGCTTTGAAGTCGGCGCTCGAACGCGGTGCGCCGTTCTCGGCGGAACTCGATACGCTGGCCGCGATTTCACCCGACGCGCCTGAGCTCGCGACCTTACGGCCCTATGCCGAAAAAGGCGTGCCCACCCGCACCGAGATCGCCGCGCAGATGGATGCCGCCGCCAATGCCATGGTCGCCGCCGCCACGCCGGTCGACCAGAATGCCGGCTTCCTGCAGAACCTGATGGCGAGCGCCGAATCGCTGGTCAAGGTCCGGCCGATCGGCGCCGTCGAGGGTCCCGGCGCGCCGGAAACCGTGGCGCGCATGGAAGTGGCCGTCACGCAGGGGGACTATGCCAAGGCGCTCAGTGAATACAATTCGCTGCCTGAGGCCGTGAAGGCCGCCGGTGCCGACTTTGCCGGCAAACTGAAGGCGCGCATCGAGGTCGAAACCCAGGTCGACGCGCTGATCTCCGGCGCGATGAAGGCATGAGGGCAAAACGATGATCCGCCTGCTCGCCTTCCTCATCGTCGTCTTCGCGCTCGGGCTCGGCTTTGCCTGGCTGGCTGACCGGCCGGGCGACATGGTCGTCACCTTCGACGGCTATCAGTACCAGGTCAGCCTTATGGTGGCCGCGGTGGCCGTCGTCGCTGTCGTCGCCGCCGTGATGATCCTGTGGTGGCTGATCAGGTCGCTGTGGAACAGCCCCTATACGATCTCGCGCTATTTCCGCGTGCGCCGCCGCGACCGCGGCTACCAGGCGCTGTCGACCGGCATGATCGCGGCTGGCGCCGGTGACGGTGCGCTGGCTCGCAAGAAGACCAAGGAAGCGGCCAAGCTGATCCGTTCCGATCAGGAACCGCTGATCCATCTGCTCGAGGCGCAGGCCTCGCTGCTCGAAGGCGACCATGAGGGCGCGCGCCAGAAGTTCGAAAGCATGCTCGACGATCCGGAAATGCGGCTGCTCGGCCTGCGCGGGCTTTATCTCGAAGCCGAACGGCTGGGTGATCGCAATGCCGCCCGGCACTATGCCGGCCGTGCCGCCGCCGTTGCGCCGCAGCTGGCCTGGGCGGCCGAATCGACGCTGGAGGAAATGACCGCGCGCGGCGACTGGGACGGCGCCTTGAAACTGGTCGATGCGCAGAAGTCGACGCGGCAGATCGAGCGCGACGCCGCCAACCGCCGCCGCGCCGTGCTGTTGACCGCCAAGGCGCAATCGCTCGCCGACAGCGATCCCGCCGCCGCCAGGACAGCCGCGCTCGAGGCCAACAAGCTGCAACCGGATTTCGCCCCGGCCGCCGTTGCCGCCGCCGCCGCGCTGTTCAAGCAGAACGATGTGCGCAAGGGTTCGAAAATCCTGGAGACGGCCTGGAGGGCCGAGCCGCACCCCGAGATTGCCGAACTCTACACCCATGCCAGGCCGGGCGATGCCGTGCTCGACCGGCTCAACCGGGCGAAGAAGCTGCAGGAGATGAAGAGGAACCACGCCGAATCGTCGATGACGGTGGCGCGGGCCGCGCTCGACGCACAGGACTTCGCCACCGCCCGCGGCGAGGCCGAGGCCGCCATCCGGATGGACCGCCGCGAGGGCGCCTATCTGCTGCTGGCCGACATCGAGGAGGCCGAGACGGGCGACCAGGGCAAGGTGCGGCAGCTGCTCTCCAAAGCCGTGCGGGCGCCGCGCGATCCGGCCTGGGTCGCCGATGGCGTCGTTTCGGAACGCTGGGCGCCGGTGTCACCCGTCACCGGACGGCTCGACGCCTTCGAGTGGCGCGCGCCTATGGAGCGGCTTGGCCAGTTGATCGACAGCCATGAAGATGCGCCTGAGACCACGGTGCCGGTGATCGAGGCGCTGGCGAAGCCGGCCAGTGAAAAGCCGGTCGAAACGATCGAGCCTGCCACGGCGGGCAGCGAGACAACTGGCACGGGAGTCGACAGAAGCGAAGACCACGTCGCGCCGATCACCGCGGCTGGGTTCGCGGCGGTGCCGACCGATGCCGAGGCCGTCGAGCCGGCGGAAGAAATGGTGCGGCTGCCGGACGATCCAGGCGTCGATCCGGACGAGGAAGCGGAAAAATCGCCGCGCCGGTTCCGGCTGTTTTGATTTTGGCCTTCGGCCGATTGGCTTGGCCCTGGGGCCTTTTGGGAATGGATTGATGTTCGAACGTGTTCTGTCGTTTCTCAGGGATTTGCCGGCCGGGGCCGGCGCGCAAACCAGCACGGACGATCCGCGCGTCGCCGCCTCGGCGCTGCTCTACCATGTGATGAACGCCGACGGCGTGCGCCAGGACGTCGAATGGGAGCGATTCAAGGCTGTGCTCTCCGAGAGCTACTCGATCAGCGGCGCCGAGCTCGAAGCGCTCGCCGCTGCCGGCGAGCGGGCCGACAATGAGGCGATCGACCTCTATGCCTTCACCAGCGTGCTCAAGCGCCATCTCGACGCGGACGGGCGCAAGGCCTTCATCGGGCTGATGTGGGAGATTGTCTATGCCGATGGCGAGCTGCACGAGCTTGAGGACAATACGGTGTGGCGGGTCGCCGAACTGATCGGCGTCGAACGCCACGACCGGGTCGAGGCGCGCCGCCAGGCGGCCGCGCACGCGCCGGGTGCCCGTGGAACATCCAGCGACGAATAGACGGGATCCCGCCTGACGATGCCGCGCGCAACGAGCTCGAAGCCAAAGATCCTGATCGTGCTGCATCAGGAGAATTCGAGCCCCGGACGCGTTGGCCACATGCTCATCGAAGAGGGTTTCGAGCTCGATATCCGCCGGCCGCCGCTCGGCGACGCCTTGCCGGAGACGCTGGACGGCCATGCCGGCACGGTGGTGTTCGGCGGACCGATGAGCGCCAACGACGAGGATGAGTTCGTTCGTCGCGAAACCAACTGGCTGGAAATCCCGCTCCGCGAGAACCGGCCGTGCCTGGGCATCTGCCTTGGCGCGCAGATGCTGGTCAATCATCTCGGCGGCAAGGTCGAGGGCCACGGCGAAGGGCTGGTCGAGATCGGCTGGTATCCGATCAAGGCGACCGAGGCCGGCAGGAACCTGATGCACTGGCCCGAAATGGTCTACCAGTTCCACCGCGAGGGCTTTTCCCTGCCGAGGGATGCGACGCTGCTGGCGACGGCCGAGACCTACCCCAACCAGGCTTTTCGCTATGGCGACAATGCCTGGGGCATCCAGTTCCACGGCGAACTGACCCGGGTGATGATGCAGCGCTGGGTGGTGCGTGGCGCCCATCGCTTCGAATTGCCGGGCGCGCAGCCCGGCCGCGATCATCTCGGCGGCCGGCTGATCTGGGACATGCATCTGAAGCGCTGGCTGGACGAGTTTTTGCGGATGGTGTTCGGCAAGGGGGCGGTTCGTTAGAGGCAACCCAACTCGCTGGATGGCCGAACTTGGCTCAAAACGACTTGCGTCCGCCGAGGCGCCGACCGCTTTGCGCCCTCATGGCTGTCGTTCGGGCCAGCGACAGCGTTTCTCGGAAGCAGACGCGCAGGCAGAAGTCGTGTATTTGCTGGCACGCTTTTTGGCTGGCCCAGCATGATCGAAGCCGAACTCTGGCAATGGAACAGATGAAGCGCGGTCGGAACCAAGTTGCTGCTTCACTCAATTATAAGTCGCTACTTTACTCAATTGTAAATTGTGATTTTCGGGCAACGGATAGCAGAAAACACAACCAGAAGGCGTCACCATTCGTTGCTCCATGACCCGGCTGCTGCAATCTTCCGGTGGGGGGCTTTGCGGTGACTGAAGGGAATGCCTGTGGGAATCGCTGGAATGCCGGATCGGCCCGGCGCGCCGGAATTGCGCGCGCGGGCAACGCTGGCTTCGTTGCGTGCCGGGCTGCTCGCATCCGCGGCGCTGCTTGTCACCGTCTTGCCGGCCGCGGCCCAGGACGCGACCTGGAATCTCAACCCGACGGCACCTGGAATCCCCGGGACGTTCGATTACAGCAGCGGCGCCAATTGGACCCCGGCAGCAGTGCCGACCGGCACCGCCATTTTCGGAGTATCGAACGGCACCAACCTGTCGCTCACGGCGCCCACCATCACTGTCGGTGGCTGGACACTCAACGCCGGGGCTTCCGCCTATACGTTCAACATTCAATCATTCTTCTCCCCAAAACTGACGTTCAATGGCGCCGGCATTGTTATCGACGGCGGCAGCGCCACCATCAACAACAACGGCTCTCTCTCGTTCTCCAACAGCAGCACGGCCGGCAGCGCCACCATCGTCAATAACAGCGGCGGTTTCAGCACCTTATTGCAGTTCCTCAACAGCAGCACGGCCGGAAATGCCACCATCAACAACAACAACTCGCCATCCAACCAAACAGAAAACATAATAGATTTCTTCAATACGGCCACGGCCGGCAACGCCACCATCAACAACGAAAAAAATCTTAACTTCCGCGACAACAGCACGGCCGACAATTCCAAAATCATCAACAACGCCGTAACGGATTTCTTGGGCGCGAGCACGGCCGGCAACGCCACCATTACCGAGAACGGCTTGTTGGCCTTCCACGACACCAGCACAGCCGGCAACGCCAGCATCACCAACAATGGCGGCACCGGGATGAGTTTCGCAGATACGAGCACGGCCGGCAGCGCCACCATCATTAACAATTTCAATCTGGGTTTCTTTAATACGAGCGCGGCCGGCAGCGCCAACATTACGACCAATAGCGGCGGCACGACTTTCATTCGGGACACGGCCAGTGGCGGCACAGCGCGCTTCATCTTGAACGGGACCGGTGCGCTGGACATTTCAAATCTCACGAGCGGCGGCACCACGGCCGGGTCGATCGAGGGGGACGGCAATGTCCATCTCGGCGCGAACACATTGGCGGTTGGCGGCAATGATCTCTCGACGGCGTTTTCCGGTGTCGTCAGCGGGACCGGCGGGCTGACCAAGGACGGCGCCGGCACACTGACCCTGAACGGCACCAACACCTATACCGGCCTCACAACCGTCAACGGCGGCGCGCTTCTCGTAGAGGGCTCGCTCGGCAATACCGAGACGACGGTCAACAGCGGCGCGACGCTGGGCGGCTCCGGCTCGATCGGCAGCGCGGTGATCATCGCCGATGGCGGCGTGCTGGCGCCGGGTTCCAGCCCCGGCACGCTGACGGTTGGATCGCTCAGCCTGAGTTCGGGCTCAACCCTCAACTACGAGCTTGGCCGGGCCGGCATTGTCGGCGGCGGCGTCAACGACCTGACCGTGGTGACCGGCGACCTGACGCTGGACGGCAGCCTTGACATCACCGATGTCGGCGGCTTCGGGCCTGGCGTCTACCGGCTGATCAATTATGGCGGCACGCTCACCGACAATGGTCTCGAGCTCGGCACTCTGCCGGCCGGCGTCACGCCAGCCGACCTGACGGTGCAGACCTCGGTGGCCAACCAGGTCAATCTGATCAGCACGTTCGTCGCCGAGCTGTTGTTCTGGGACGGCGACGCGGCCGGCAATGCCAACAACAATCTGGTCGATGGCGGCAACGGCACCTGGACGGCGACGAGCCCCAACTGGACGGAAAGCAACGGCCTGAACAACGGCGCCATGACGCCGCAGCCCGGCTTCGCCGTCTTCCAGACGCTCGGCGGCACCGTCGTCGCCGACGACGGCGACGGCGCGCTGGCGGTCACCGGCATGCAGTTTGCAGCCGATGGCTACCGCATCGAGGGCGACGCCATCACGCTGGCCGGCGCCGGCGGCGAAAGCATCATCCGGGTCGGCGACGGCACGGCGGCCGGAGCGGGCTATACAGCCACCATCGCCTCTGTTCTGACCGGGGCCAGCAGCCTGATCAAGACCGATGCCGGCACGCTGGTGCTTTCGGGCGCCAACACCCACACGGGCGGCACGACCGTCTCGGGCGGCGTGCTTTCGGTTGCGGCCGACAACAATCTCGGCGCGGCCGCCGGCAGCCTGACGCTCTCCGGCGGCGCGCTACGCAACACGGCGGCCTTCGCCTCAGCGCGCAATGTTACGCTTTCGGCGGCCGGCGGCACCCTCGACACCGTGGCCGACCTCACTTTGTCCGGCGCGATCTCAGGCAGCGGCAACCTTGCCAAGACCGGCGCCGGCACGCTGGTGCTTGCCTCGGACAACTCGGCATTTACCGGCGCCATTTCGGTCGGCGGTGGCACGCTTGCCGCAGGCGCGGCGAACGCGTTCAGTTCCTCCTCGCAATTCTCGGTTGCCTCGAGCGCCACGCTCGATCTTGCCGGCACTTCCCAGACGGTTGCCGGGCTGGCCAACGCCGGAACCGTGCGCATCGCCGCCGGCGGCGTCGGCCACACGCTGACCGTCAGCGGCAACTATATCGGCATTGGCGGCAACATCGTTCTCAACACCGCGCTCGGTGGCGACAGTTCGGCGACCGACATGCTGGTCATCGCCGGCAACACATCGGGCACGAGCACGCTCCAGATTGCGAATCTCGGCGGCGCCGAAGGCCAGACCGTCGACGGCATCAAGATCGTCGATGTCGGCGGCACCTCGAACGGCACCTTCTCGCTGAAGAGCGACTACACCTTCGACGGCGATGCGGCGGTCGTCGGCGGCGCCTATGCCTACAGGCTCTATGAGGGCGGCGTGAGCACGCCCGCCGACGGCGACTGGTATTTGCGCTCCGCGCTTATCGATAGTGGCGGCCCCGGAACTCCACTCTATCAGGCCGGCGCACCGCTCTATGAGGCCTATGCGGGCTCGTTGCAGAGCTTCAACCAGCTGGGCACGCTGCAGCAGAGGCTCGGCAACCGCTCCTGGACCGTCGAAGCGCAAGGCGCCGATGGGGTCTCCGACGATGTGAAGGCCGAGGCCGGCATCGGGCTGTGGGGCAGGATCGAAGGCGCCAGCGGCTCCTACGATCCGCAAAGCTCGACCACCGGAACGACTTACGACAGCTCGACCTGGAGGCTGCAGACCGGAGCCGACATGCTTTTGTCCGACAGCGCGGCCGGTCAGTTCATCGGCGGCGTCGTCTTCCAGTATGGCACGGTGTCGGCCGACGTCTCGTCGGTGTTCGGCAGCGGGTCGATCGATAGCACCGGCTACGGCGTTTCCGGCTCACTGACCTGGTATGGCGCGGAGGGCTTCTACGTCGACGGCCAGGCGCAAGTGATCTGGTACGACAGCAATCTCGACTCGGCGACCGCGGGGAAGCGGCTCGTCGACGGCAACAAAGGCGTCGGCTATGCGCTCGGCCTCGAAGCGGGCAAGCGCATCATGCTCGACCCGAACTGGTCGCTGACACCGCAGGCGCAGCTTGCCTGGTCATCCATTAATCTCGACGCCTTCACCGACACGTTCGGCGCCAGCGTTGCTCCCGGCGACAGCGACAGCCTGCTCGGCCGCCTCGGCCTCTCGCTCGACCACCAGACGCAATGGCAAGACCGCATGGGCCGCGCCGGCCGCACGAACCTCTACGGCATCGCCAACCTTTACTATGACTTCGGGGATGGCTCGTCCGTCGACCTCGCCGGCAGCACGCTTACCAGCCGCGATAAGCGGCTCTGGGGCGGCCTCGGCATCGGCGGCACGATCAACTGGGCCGACGACAGGTTTTCGGTTTTTGGCGAAGCCGTCGCCCGGACCGACCTGGAAGACTTCGGCGACAGCCATGTTCTGACCGGCTCGCTTGGCTTGCGCGTCAAGTGGTGAAAACAAGGTCGACATCCAACACCGAAGTTGGTTGTGTCGCTCCGCGTCGATCTATGCGGGGCGCCTGAAGGTCTGCTTCTGATTGTGCGAGCCTCGAAGCTGCCAGTCCATTCACGGCATATTGCGGCCCTTCCAGAACTCGGGACGGACGGCTCTCTTGGCGCGCCGGTCTGCCCTCTAACCGTTGTGCTCGCCGGCCGACGAGTTCTCGCTCCGAGCGCCGGACTCGGCGTTTTGGGCCTACCGCCCAATCAGTTGCGCCCGTCGAGGTGCCGCACCCTGCGCAACTGCGGAAACAGCCACGCCCACAGGCCCGCCACCGCGATGGCGCCGACGCCGCCGATCACCACCGCCGGCACGGTGCCGATCAGCGCCGCCATGGTGCCAGCACGGAATTCGCCGACCTCGTTGGAGGCGCCGACGAAAACCTGGTTGACGGCGTTGACGCGGCCGCGCACCTCGTCCGGCGTCCACAGCTGGATCAGCGTCTCCCTGATATAGACGCTGAACATGTCGGTCGCGCCGAGCAAGGCCAGTGCGACGATCGACAACCAGGTGATGGTCGACAGGCCAAACAGCACGGTGCAGGCGCCGAATGCCGCGACGAAGCCGAGCATGATCTTACCGGCATTGTCACGAAGCGGGTGCCCGGCCAGCCAGACCGCAACACAGATGGCGCCTATGCCGGGCGCCGAGCGCAAAAGACCGAGGCCCCAAGGGCCGAGTTCAAGAATATCGCGCGCATAGACCGGCAACAGCGCCGAGGCGCCCGACAGAAGCACGGCGAACAGATCGAGCGAGATGGCGCCGAGCACGATCTTCTCGCTCCATATGTAGCGGAAGCCGGCAAACAGCGTCTCCATCGTCGGCTTGTCGGTGGCGCTCCGCTGGGCCGGCCTGGGAATGGTGAAGATCAGCAGACCGGCCACCAGCATCAGCAGAGAGGCAGTGCCGTAGGCCAACTCGGCCGACACGCCGTAGAGCAGGCCGCCGGCGACCGGGCCGACGATCGTCGCCGTCTGCCAGGCGGACGAGTTCCAGGCGATGGCATTGCCGAAATCTTCCGGTGGCACCAGATTGGCAAACAGCGACGACGAGGCCGGTCCGTAGAAGGCACGCGCCATGCCGAACAGCGCCAGGACGACGAAGATCGGCAGCGGACTGAGGAGGCCCCGCAGCGTGAAATACAGGAGCACCAGCGCACAGCCTGCCTCGACCACCGTTGCCAGCGCCATGATCAGCCGGCGGCCGAAGCGGTCGGCGACGACGCCGGTGATCAGCACCAGAAGCAGGGACGGCGCGAACTGGACGATGCCGACAATGCCGAGGTCGAAAGGATCGCGAGTCAAATCATAGACCTGCCAGCCGACGGCGACAGAGACGATCATGGTCGCGAAAGTGGTGAGGAAGCGCGCCGTCCAGTAGCTGAGGAAAGCTTTGTGCCGGAAGGCAGCGTAACGCTGCTCTGGTGGAGTTTGCAGGGATGTCATGAATATAGGCCCCGTTGCGATCGCATTGGAACGACGCGCATCCCACCGGACGCACAAAGTACGCTCCAACGCCGATTAGTTTCGTATCGTGTTTTCCGAGAATCGGAGTGGATTTTCGGGCCGATGCGATGCCGGCGGGGCACTTCCCAGATGGGCGCTGGTCCGACCAATGGAACGTCTAGCAAAGTTCGATGCGGGATGTGTGCGAAAATCAGCACTGGATCAAGGGATTTCAGCCCGTTGCGTCCATCGCACAGGGAAGTTACTGCCGAAGTGCCGCCGAAATGGCGTCGAGCCCGCCTCGCAACTCGACCTCCGTCGGCCAGCCGAAGCCGACGCGGAAGAAGCGTTTTTCCATTTCGAACCAGTGGCCGGGCCCGACATAGGTGCCATGGTTTTCCAGCAGGTTCACATAGAAGCGGTCGAGATCGAAGCCGGGTTCGACCTTGAGGCGCGGGAAGCCGACGACGCCGCCCTCGGGGCGCACCCAGTCGACCAGCGGCTCGCGGTCGATCCAGGCCTGGACGATGTCTCGACGCTTCGCCATTTCGGGCAGCAGCGCTCCCAGGAAAGCCTCACGACGCTCGAGCATGCCGCACGCAATGCCTTCGTCGATGACGCTGCCGCAGATGCCGATCTGTTCCTTGGCGGCAAGGAACGTCTCCTGAAGCGCGGCATCCCTGGTGATCAGCCAGCCGATGCGGATGCCCGGAATGCCGAAGGCCTTCGACAGCGACGAGACGCTGATCGCCTTCTTGCTCAGCGACGCCGCCGACGGCAGGCGCCTGCCATAGGAAAGGTCGCGGTAGGTCTCGTCGACCAGCAAATGGCAATTGCGGCTTTCCGCGAGCGCCACCAGCGCGTCGAGATCGGCCTGGCGCATCATCGTGCCGGTCGGGTTGTGTGGGCACGTTACGCTTATCAGCCTGGTGTTCGGCCGCATCGCCGCCCTGACGGCCTCGACATCGATGGCAAAGCCTTGCTCGAAGGCGAGGTCGACAAAGCCGATGGCGCAGCCGATCGCGCGTGGTGTTTCGATGTTCGTGGCATAATTGGGCCGTATGACGACGAGATGATCGCTCGCCGACAGCAGCGACGTCGAGATGATGAACAGCGCGCCGGCCGCACCGGCGGTGACCAGCACATCGTCAGGCGAGATGCCGGCATCCTGCGCCGCTATCAGAGCGCGCAGTTCCTTGTCGCCGCGATGCTCGCCATAGAACAGCGTGAGGTCCGGCAGCGAAAGGCCAATGTCTGAAAGCTTCTGGTCGGCGATCGAACTTTCGGAAAGATTGTAGAGGATGCGGTCGTAGCCGTACTCCTCCGGCGCCTCTTTCTCGATCACCATCCTGGTGTAGTTCATGGCTTCCCCCGCATGACCTTTGTCCGGTTCATCCAAGCCACAAAAACAGGAAGCCTGCCAAGGCGGTTTCGCCGGCAGGCTCCTGTTCCAGTCGTCCTAAATATTGGCTCAGGGCTCAGGCCGAAACCTTGGCCTTGCGGCCCTTGGCTTTGACGGGCGCCACTTCGACGGCCTTGCGGCCGAGGCCGATCGACTTCGCCAGTTGCGAGCGCGAGGCCGCATAGTTGGGCGCCACCATCGGATAGTCCGACGGAAGGCCCCATTTGGCGCGGTAGGCGTCCGGCGTCAGGCCGAAATGCACGCCGAGATGGCGCTTGAGGGATTTGAACTTCTTGCCGTCTTCGAGGCAGATGATGAAATCCGGCGTCACCGACTTCTTCGGGTTGACCGCGGGAACCAGGGGGGCCGCCACCGGCACTGCCGGCTTGCCGAGCCCGCCGATCGAGGCGGCGACGCTGGCGATGAGGTCCGCCAGGCCGGAGGCGGGCAGGCGGTTCTTCTCGACGTAGGCGGATACGATGTGGGCGGTCAGCTCGAGAAGGTCGATGCGAGCGTCGTTGCTATCGTCGGTCAATGTTTCCTCCGTCTATGGTGCGCGGCCTTGAAAATGGGGATCGTTTTCGAAGGGACGAGGCACAAATCAAAAATGCTGAAGGGTCGTCAAGCGTATCCAGTGGAGCACGCGGGTCAGTGCGTGAAATTCCTAGTCGGCCAATCTGCACAACGCAATGATTAAGGGTGGCGTCACACGTTATTTTGAACAACTATACTGAACTGTAATAATATCAGACGATCAAGGCCTTGTCTCGCCACAGACGAAATCCGCCTTCGAAGGCGCGTGTGTTGTCACCGCGCCTGGCCTCGGCCGGCAACTCGTCGAGCTTGTCGACATTGCCGCCGCCAATGACGACATAGTCTGGCTGCAGGGCGGCGCGCAGCCGGGTGACGACGTCGAAGACGTATTTGCGCCACTTCGTCTTGCCGCGCTTCTCCAGGCCGCGCTCGCCGACATAGTCCTCGAAACTGCGGCCTTTCCTGTAGGGAAGATGGGCGAGCTCCAACGGCTGGCCGACATTGTCGAAGACCATGGCCGCACCGAGGCCGGTTCCCAGCCCCAGGAACAGCATGCGCCCGCCTTCATAGCTGCCGATGGCCTGCATCAGCGCATCATTGACGACCTTGACCGGCTTGCCGAACTGCGTGGCGAAATCGAAGCCGGCCCAGCCCTTGCCGAGATTCTTGGGGTCGAGCACGGGCTTGTTGTGCCGCACCGGGCCGGGATAGCCCATCGAGATGACGTCGTAGGACAAGCCCTCGGCGAGCTTCTTCACCTTGTCGATCATCTGCTGCGGCGTCAGTCCCGGCCCGGAATCGTCCCGGCGCTCGGCGCCGCCGGCGCTGGTCAGGATCTTGACGTGCGAGCCGCCAATGTCGATCGAAAGCACGATCTGCTCGGCGTCCGATGCCGCCTTCTTCACCGCTTTGGCCATAGCGTCCCCTCCACTCATGCCACCGGGTCGATCCAGCCATTGGGAGGCCCGAAGCCGGCCATGGCGTCGGCCGGCCCCCATGTCTTCGGCTCGTAGAGATGCGGCGGCGTGGTGTCGCCGAGCACCGGCCCGACGATGCGCCAGGCGAGCTCGGCCGCGTCCTGGCGGGTGAAGAGCTGGCCATTGCCGTTCATGGCGTCGCCGATCAGCCTTTCGTAAGGCGGCATGTCGGCCTTGCTGTCGTCGAGCGCCGTGAGTTCCACCTGCTCACCGACCATGTCGTCGCCAGACGCCTTGCGCTGCGCGCCGATGGCGATCACCACCTGCGGGTCGATGCGGAAACGCACGTAGTTCTGGTCGGCGGGCTTGATCGGGTCGAAGACGTCGAGCGGCGGGCGCTTCAGCCGCACCACCACTTCAGTGACATGCACAGGCATGTTCTTGCCGGCGCGGATGAAGAAGGGCACATCCTGCCAGCGCCATGTGTCGACGAAGAAGCGCACCGCCGCGAAGGTCTCGACCGGCGAATTCGGCTTCACGCCGGGCTCGGCGAGATAGCCGGTGAACTGGCCGCGCACGACATCCTCTTTCGTCAGTGTCCGGATGGCCCGAAGCACCTGCACCTTTTCGTCGATCAGGTCGTCGGCGGAGCGGCCGACCGGAGGTTCCATGGCCAGCAGCAAGAGGATGTTGAGCAGATGGTTCTCGATGACATCCCTTATGCAGCCGACATCGTCATAGAACCGGCCACGGCCCTCCACGCCAAAATCCTCGGCCATGGTGATCTGCACGCTCTCGACGAAATTGCGGTTCCAGATCGGCTCGAGGAAGGAATTGGCGAAGCGGAAATAAAGCAGGTTCTGGATCGCTTCCTTGCCCAGATAGTGGTCGATGCGGAAGATCGACTGTTCGTCGAACACCAGATGCAGCACCCGGTTCAGCCAGCGTGCCGACTGCAGATCGTGGCCGAACGGCTTTTCCACCATCAGCCGCGCGCCACGCGCGGTGCCCGACTGCTCCAACCCCTGCACGACAGTCTCGAACATGGTCGGCGGCACCGCCATGTAGTGGAGCGGCCGCTGGGCGGTGCCAAGCGCGGTCTTCAGCTTCTCGAAGGTAGCGGGATCGCGGTAGTCGCCGCTGACATAGCGCAGCAGCGAGGCGAATTTGGCGAACACCTTCTCGTCGATCTTGCCGATGGCGTTGACGATGCCGTCGCGGGCGCGGGCCTGCAACTGCTTGATGTCCCAGGCGTCGAAGGCGACACCGATCACCGGTTCGGTGAGCGTGCCCTTGGCGACCATCTGGTACAGGGCCGGAAATATCTTCTTGTGGGCGAGGTCGCCGGTGGCGCCGAAGAGCACCAGCGTGTCGGACCGTTCCTGGCTCATGCGTGCGTCTCCCGCTGTGGCGTCACTTGCCGGCCTTCGGCTTTTCGACATGGCCGCCGAAGGCGTAGCGCATGGCGGACAACAGCTTGTCCGAGAATTCGGATTCACCTTGCGAGGAGAAGCGGTCGAACAGCGCCGAGGACAGCACCGGCGCCGGCACGCCGGTGTCGATCGCCGCCTTCAGGGTCCAGCGGCCTTCGCCGGAATCCGAAACCCGGCCGCCGAACTGCGCGAGGCCAGGATCGCTCTTCAGCGCGCCCGCGGTGAGGTCGAGCAGCCACGAGCCGATGACGCTGCCATGCCGCCAGACCTCCGCCACCTGCGGAAGATCGATGTC
Organism: Mesorhizobium intechi; assembly: GCF_002879535.1. Lineage (GTDB taxonomy): Bacteria > Pseudomonadota > Alphaproteobacteria > Rhizobiales > Rhizobiaceae > Mesorhizobium > Mesorhizobium intechi. Next base: position 32,950 of record NZ_PNOT02000210.1, on the reverse strand, counting down.
GAACTGGTAATATTGCGGGTTTTCCAGCGGGCTGGTCTCGGCGTCGGCCGTGCGCGGCCGCTTGCCGGCATTGGCCGACTTCAGGATGTTCATGCCTTCGGCATAGGCGGCCATGACGCCATATTCGATGCCGTTGTGGACCATCTTGACGAAGTGGCCGGCGCCGCTCGGTCCACAATGCAGGTAACCGAAGGGCGCGGTGCCGGCGGCCTTGTCGGGCGCCGGCGCGCCGGCATCGGCGCCGGGCGCCAGCGTGGCGAAGATCGAATCGAGGTGCTGCACCGCAACGTCGGGACCGCCGATCATCAGGCAGTAGCCGCGCTCGAGGCCCCAGACACCGCCGCTGGTGCCGACATCGACGAGATGGATGCCCTTGGCGGCCAGTTTCGCCGCCTGGTCGACGGCGTCGTGATAGTAGGAGTTGCCGCCGTCGATGACGATGTCGCCGGGCTCCATCAGGGCCGAGACCTGATCGATGATCTTGCCGGTGATCGCCGCCGGCAGCATCAGCCAGACACAGCGCGGCTTGGCGAGCTTGCCGACGAACTCCGTCAGGGATGCCGCGCCCAGCGCGCCGTCGCTGACCAGGGCCGCGACGCTTGCCGGGTTGATGTCGTAGACGACGCATTCATGGCCGTCGCGCATCAGGCGCCGCACCATGTTGGCACCCATCCGGCCCAGTCCCATCATTCCGATCTGCATGGTTTCGTCCTGTTTCCTAGAGATTTTCCGGGTTTATCGAGGAAGGATCTTAGCCGTTATCCCGCGCGCCTGATGTGACGGAGAAGTCGACATTCTCCCAATCGCCGGTTCCGGGCCAGAAAAAAGTGAAGATCAGGGTGCTTCCGCCGGGGAGGCCGGCGGTGGGAAGATCGGCAAGATGAATGCCGAAGGCATTTTCCGCCGTCTGGCTGTCATGGGCGGTTGCCCAACCGTCGCTGCTCCAGTGCACCGTGGCCGCGGCCTGCAATTCGATGCGCAGCGTCTTGCCCTCGGGCAGCGTGCGGATCTTGTTGTTGAAGCGCCAGGTCCTGAATGGCGATACGGTCTTGTCCTTGATGTAGCGCTTCACGCCTTGCGGCGGCATGTCGAAGACAACGCCGTCGCGCAGCGAGCGCAGCAGCTTGATATGCTCGGAATGCGCCCAGACCAGCGGCATGGCGCTGCCCGAGGGGCGGCCATGCCGCAACTCGCGCTCCGGCAGGTCGACGCCGTCCCAGACCTGCTCCGGCAGGAGGCCGCCGGGCTCGGCCGAACCTTCCAATGCCGCCAGAAGACTGGCTGCCTTATCCATGCGCCCCGCCGCCAGTTCATAGTGGGCGCGCTCGCCGGCGAGCAATGGCCACGGCCGGCCCTGGCCGGTGCCGTCGAAAGGCGCGCCCTCCTGGTGTTCGCCATAGCCGTCGCCATTGTAGCGATACCAGAGCGGGCCTTGCGGCAGCGCGCAGCGCAAGTGCGCGTCGATGACCTTGACCGTATCGACGATGCGCGGGTCATCAGCCGACCTCAGGCCGAAGCGCACCAGCGCCAGCGCGTCCGGGCTGACGATTTCCTGCGCCGGCCGGTCGGTGTCGTCGGGCGGCCGGTTCTTGATCGGCACATAGCCGTCCTTCGGCGAGGCGGCCTCGGCGCTGTCGGGTGGCGCGATGCGAACATAATAGCCTTCGACGCCGGCCGCCCTGCCGATGGCCGTGTCGGTGGCATAGGTCCAGCGTTCGACCTGGTCGTTCCAGCCGTCCGATGTCTCGCGCAAATAGGTTGCTTCGTCCTTCCTGCCGCAGGCATCGAGCAGGTCGGCCGCGGCAAGCAGAGCCGCGATCTCGACGGCCAGGGTGAACGGGCTGTAGCCGGCATCCTCTTCCCAGCGGTCCTCGCCGGTAACCGGTCCATTGCGCACGACATAGGTCGCGGCGCGCTCGATCATCGGCAGGAAGGCGGCAAGCCTGGCGCGGGGCAGGTGTCCCGCGCGATGCAGGGCATCGGCCAGAAGCAGCGGCAAGGCGCATTCGTCCATCTGGATGCCTGGCCAATAGGCCGACCCGTCGAGCCAGACATTTTGCGGCCAGTGCCCATCCGGCTGCTGAATGGAGCGCAGATACTCGAGGATCTGCAAGGCCGAGCCGGCATCGCCGGCGGCGAGAAAGCCGCCCGCCGTCTCCACAAGATCGCGCGGCCAGACCAGATGGTAGCCGCCGAGATCGTCGTCCCCCTTGTTGAAACCCCAGGGGATGGACAGGCTGGCGACCGCCGCGCCCGGCATGGCGGTGGAGCGGTGCGTCGCCAGAACCGCGGTCGAGGTGCGATAGGTGTTGATGCCGGATGCCGCTGTCCGGTCCAGGGGCAGCAGGCCCGCCTGCCATTTGCGCCAATTCTGGACGTAGGCCTTGGCGGCGGGCTCAAAGCCCCGATTCAGGCTGGCGAAGGCATTGTCGGCGGCCTCGTCCGGCGTCGCGCCGAAACCCAGCGCCAGCACCGCTTTTGTCTTGGTCGGCGAAAGACCGATCTCGCCGGTCAGCGCGACATTGCCGTCTTCCGCGCGCTGGCAAGCCGGATCGAGCTTGCCGGTATGGTTCAGTTGCTGCCAGCCGTCGGAGAAACCTACATAGCCGGCTGAACAGTCCCGCCAGGGCAGCGACGAGGCCAGTGCCAGGCAAGAGCCGCGGCCCGAGGCGAACAGCACGGGCTTTCCCTTGTGGTCGCCGACCCAGGCGGTGTTGCCCATGCCGGCATTGACTAGATGCGGCGCCAGCAGCGCGTAGACGCGGTAATCGTCGGGCGCACCTTCAAGCGCGGTGAAGGTGATTTCCTGCAGCAGCACGGGCCGCGCCGGATCGCACAGGGTGCGCTTCTCGATGCGGTAGGCGCCGTCGGCGGCCGTGTTGACCATCCGGTAGGCGGGCACGCCGGCCTCGAACGGCTCTATTTCATGCGCGGCATCGCGCTTCTCTTCCGAGAAATAGCCGTTGGGGCCGGTGACGATCAGGCCGAGGTCGCGCGTGCAGGCACAGTCGAGCCGCGGATAATAGATTTCGTTCAGGATGCCGTGGCTGACGGTGAACCAGATCCGGCCGGCGGGCGACAGCGAGGTGCCGACGCCGCTCTTGGCGCTCGATGTCCAGCGCGCCGGAATGCCCGGTGCGCCCGGGGGAACGATCGGCGTCACTGCCATCTCTGTTTGGCCTCCTGTGCGCATGGCTTACCCATCCAGTCAGACCATTTCAATTGGCGCACCGCAAGTTGATCGGCAGGCTTTGCGGATTGCAGTTGACAGGGTCGCTGTCCCGGTTGCATTTGTCTGACAATCGATAAAAAACAGGAACGCAGGCTCGATTTTTCACCTAGAATCCGCACGACCAGCAACTCTTGGGAGGAGTATGACATGAAGAAACTGTTAGCCTTGAGCGCTCTTGCCGCAATGCTCGCATCGGGCACGGCACTTGCCGATACCAGCGGCAAGAAGATCGCATTCTCGAACAATTACGCCGGCAATTCGTGGCGGCAGGCCATGCTCGACAGCTACGGCATCGTCACCAAGAAGGCGGTCGCCGACAAGATCGTCGGCGCGGCCGACATCTTCACCACCGCCGACAAGGAAGTGCCGACGCAAGCGGCCCAGGTGCAGAACCTGATCCTGCAGGGCTATGACGCCATCGTCATCAATGCCGCCTCGCCGGACGCCCTCAACGGCGCCATCAAGCAGGCCTGCGATGCCGGTATCACGGTCGTCTCCTTCGATGGCACCGTGACCGAGCCCTGTGCCTACCGCGTCGTCGTCGACTTCAAGGACATGGGCAAGCAGGAAGTCGAGCAGATGGCCAAGTTCCAGCCCAAGGGCGGGAACCTTCTGGAAATCCGTGGCCTGGCAGGCACCTCGATCGACGATGCCATCCATGCCGGCATCCTCGAAGGCGTCGCCGCCCATCCCGAGTTCAAGATCGTCGGTTCGGTGACCGGCGACTGGGATCAGACGACGGCGCAGAAAGCCGTTGCGACCATCCTGCCTTCATTGCCCGACGTGGTCGGCATCGTCGACCAGGGTGGTGACGGCTATGGTGCCGCCCAGGCTTTCGCCGCCGCCGGCAAGCCGCGCCCGACCATCATCATGGGCAACCGGCAGGACGAGCTGAAGTGGTGGAAGGAGCAGAAGGACAAGGACGGCTACAAGACCTGGTCGGCTTCGATCGCGCCCGGCGTGTCGTCGCTCGCCTTCTGGGTGGCGCAGCAGGTGCTCGATGGCCGCAAGGACATTCCGCACGATCTGCTGGTGCCGTATCTGGCCTTCACCCAGGACGACTTCGAGGCAGCCCTGCCGAAGATCAAGGAAGGCGGCGTCGCCACCCACGAATACACGCAGGAAGACGCCCTCGCGGCGATCAAGGCCAACATCAAGTGAATGTCGCGCCAGCGTCGCCCTTCGTACCATCGCGCGGATATCTCTAGGCATGCCTGAAGGGGACGCTGACATCATCAGACTGAACGGCGCCGAAAAACATTTCGGCGCCGTTCGCGCACTGGGCGGCGTGGACTTCCATGTCCGGCGCGGCGAATGCGTCGGCCTCGTCGGCCACAACGGCGCCGGCAAATCGACGCTGATGCACATGGTGGCTGGCACGCTGACGCCGGACAGCGGCAAGATCGGCGTGCATGGCGGCGTCGAGGACAACTACTCGGTGTCGCGGGCGCAAAAGCGCGGCATACGCTGCGTGTTCCAGGAACTGTCGCTCTGCCCCAATCTCAGCGTCGCCGAAAACACGCGCATCAACCACGCGTCGCTCTCGGGCCTCGGCTGGCGACGCAAGGCGGCCGCGCTGATCACCGCCAAGCTTGACGAGATCTTTCCGGATCATGGCATTTCGGCCTGGGACATTGTCGGCGACCTGTCGATCGGCCGGCGCCAGATGGTCGAGGTGGCACGCGCCTTCACGGTGACGCAGGACAGGCTCGACCTGGTCATCCTCGACGAGCCGACATCATCGCTGGACGCGCATACGGCCGGCCAATTGCTGGCCTTCGTGCGCCGCTTCATCGCCGGCGGCAAGAGCTGCATCCTGATCTCGCATGTGCTGGGCGAAGTGCTCAGGAATGCCGACCGCATCGTGGTGATGCGCGACGGCAAGGTGGTCGTCGCCGATGCGGCGAGTGCCTTCGATCGCGACCGGCTGGTGACGGCGATGGGCGGGGCGGAGGCGCGCCAGAAGATCGCCGCCGAAATTGCCGCCGCCAGGCCGGCAGCCGGCCCCTTGCGGGTGCGGGCGCGCGCCGCCGCGCAGAAGGACGGCGCCGACCTTGTCGCCCGTGCCGGCGAGATCATCGGCCTTGCCGGGCTGGCGGGACACGGCCAGACCGACCTGTTGCTGGCGATTTTCGCTGCTGCTTCCCGCGCCAGGACCGGCATCGAAGTAACCGCGCCGGTGGCGCTGGTCGCAGGCGACCGCCAGTCGGACGGCATTTTCCCGCAATGGTCGATCGCCGAAAATATCGGGATCCGCTCGCTGGCGCGGCTGCGCAACGGGCTGCTGATTTCGCCGCGGCGCGAGGCCGAACTGGCCGAGTTCTGGCAGAAGAAGATCGGCATCCGCACACCCGACATGAACAACAACATCTTCTCGCTGTCGGGCGGCAACCAGCAGAAGGCACTGTTTGCCCGCGCGCTCGGCTCGGATGCCCAGATCGTGCTGATGGACGATCCGATGCGCGGCGTCGATATCGGCACCAAGCTGGAAGTTTACGACCTCGTGCGCGAGGAGGCTGGCCGCGGCCGCACCTTCCTCTGGTACACCACGGAAACCGAGGAACTCGACAATTGCGACCATGTCTATGTCTTCAAGAACGGCCGCATCGTCGCCAATCTGGGTCGCGACGAATTGACCGAAGAGAAGATCATCCAGTCCTCCTTCGGCGATGCGGCCTGAGATGACCGCCGCCAGCCTCGAAGCCACCGCCAGGAGTTCCGCCGAGCGAGGCGCGCTGGCCCGTGCCCGCCTGCTGCGCGGGCTGCTGCCGGCGCTGTCGCTGGCATTGGTGCTGCTGGCCATCGCCTGGCTAAACCCACGCGCCATCAGCTATTTCGGCTTCAGCCTGATGCTGAACCTGGCGATCCCGATCGCGCTGGCGACGATCGCGCAGATGTTCGTCATTTCAGGCAACGAGCTCGATCTGTCGATCGGCACCTTCGTCGGTTTCGTGGGTTGCGTCACCGCGACCTGGCTGAAGGACGCGCCGCTTATCGGCGTCGCCATCCTGCTTGGCTCGATCGGCGTCTATGCGCTGCTCGGCGCGCTGATCCATCTGCGCAATCTGCCGTCGATCGTGGTGACGCTTGGCATGAGTTTCGTCTGGCAGGGGCTCGCCATCCTCGTCCTGCCCAAGCCCGGCGGCAAGGCGCCGGACTGGCTGCTGGCGATCATGTCGTTCAAGCCGCCCTTCGTGCCGTTCCCGATCATCGCGGCGCTGCTGATCGGCCTCGTCGTCCATTTCGGCCTGATGCGCACCTCCTATGGCGTGATCCTGCGCGGCTCCGGCGGCAATCCGGCGGCGCTCAAGCGCGCCGGCTGGTCGCTGCTCAGAACCAAGATCGTGCTGTTCGCGCTGGCCGGCCTTTTCGGCGTGCTGTCGGGCATGGCGCTGATCGGCATCACCACCTCGGCCGATGCCAATATCGGCAACGGCTATACGCTGCTGTCGATCGCCGGCGTCATTCTCGGCGGCGGTGAATTCGTCGGCGGCCGTGTGTCGCCGATCGGCGCGGTGATCGGCGCGCTGACATTGGCACTGGCCGCTTCGCCGCTGCTCACCTTCATGCACATTCCGCCGGACTGGCAGGTGGCCGCCAACGGCGCCATCTTGATCATCGTGCTCGCGGCACGGGTTCTGATCAGCCGCAGGGAGAGGTAAGCGATGATCCTGGTTAGATCGCTGGCCGGCAAACCCTGGGTATGGTCGTTCCTCGGCGCGCTGGTCGTGTGGCTGGCGACGATCGCCTTCACCGGCGGCTACGGCGCCGGCGGCATGGTCACCGCTGCATTGTCGCTGGCGGTGTTCACGGTCATCGTCGGCGTCGGCCAGATGTTCGTCATCACGCTTGGGCCCGGCAATGTCGACCTGTCGCTGCCGGCCAACATCGGCCTCGCCAGCGCGGTCGCCATGAAGGTGATGGCCGGCAGCGATTCCATGATCGTGGTCGGCCTTCTGGCGGCGCTCGCCTGCGGCGCGGCGATCGGCGCGGTCAACTATCTGCTGATCTGGGCGTTGCGCATCCCGCCGATCATCGCCACCTTGTCGGCAAGCTTCATCATCCAGTCGATCGACATCAGCTACGGCCGTGGGCTGCAGATCAAGCCGCCCCCGGGCTTCGCCGATTTCACCAACTGGCAGGTCCTGGGCATTCCCGTGCTGGCGGTGCTGACCGTGCTGTTCACGATCGGCGCGGCCATCGCCTTGCAGCGCATGATCTATGGCCGCTCGGTGCTGGCGATCGGCCAGAATATCCGCGCCGCCTGGCTCGCCGGCGTCAATGTCGGGCGCATCCGTTTCCTCACCTACACGCTGTCGGGCGCGCTCGGCGGCATCGATGGCGCCCTGCTCGCCGGCTATTTCCGCGGCGCCAATGTCGATATCGGCAATGAATACCTGCTCGCCTCGATCGCCGTCGTCGTCATCGGCGGCACGTCTGTGGCCGGCGGCAAGGCCAATGTGCCCGGCGTGTGGGGCGCGGCGCTGTTTCTGGTGCTGCTGCTCACCATGCTCAACACGTTTGGGGTCAGCGCCGGCGTGCGGCTGCTGCTGACGGGGCTGATCATTGTCGGCGTGATCACGGCGGCGGGTGGGGAGAAGGCGGTGCGGTGATCGCCGTTCCAAAGCATCTGGCGTGCATCGACCGCGACCTCCTGGGGCGGCCCGTCGCGCCCCAAACGTTGGGCCAGCCCAACAGCGGGTTCCCATTCGCGGCCCGGCCTAGTAAACCCTTCCGCGATCTCAACCGGTCCCGGGAGGGCTCTGCTTGTCCAATTCCGTCAGCGTCGTGAACGAGAATGGCGTCGCCATCGTCACCATCGACAACCCGCCGGTCAACGCGCTGAGTTTCCATGTCCGCGCGCCGCTGATGCGGGCGCTTGTCGACTTGCGCGATGACGCTTCGGTCACGGCAATCGTGATTGCCTGCGCCGGACGGACCTTTGTCGCCGGCGCCGACATCACCGAATTCGGCAAGCCGGTGCAGCAGCCCGATCTGCGCGCCATCGTCGCGATGCTGGAGACCATCGTCAAACCGACGGTTGCCGCCATCCACGGCACCGCGCTCGGCGGCGGGCTGGAACTGGCGCTCGGCTGTCATTTCCGCGTCGCCGATGCCGGCGCCAAGCTCGGCCTGCCGGAAGTGAAGCTCGGCCTGCTGCCAGGTGGTGGCGGCACGGTGCGGCTGCCGCGTCTTGTCGGCGCGGTGAAGGCGTTGAGGATGATCGTTTCCGGGACGCCGGTCGGCGCGAATGAAGCGCATGAAGCCGGTCTGGTCGATGCCGTTTTCGAGGGCGATCCGACAACTCATGCCGTGAACTTCGCCCGGGAAATCGCCCGCAAGGGTGGTCCCTTCACGCCGGTGCGCGATCGCAATGACAGTCTGGGGGAAACCGATCTGGCGGCTTTCGATGCCGAGGCGGCGGACCTCGCCAGGAAAGCCCGCGGGCTGGAAGCACCGGTCGCCTGCGCGCAAGCCGTGCGCAACGCCGTCACACGACCTTTCGACGAGGCGCTGGCGGCGGAGCGCGCATTGTTCATGAAACTGGTCGCCAGCGACCAGTCGCGGGCGCAGCGCCATCTGTTCTTCGCCGAACGTGAGGCGGCAAAGCTTCCCGGAAAGGACACGCCCAAGCGCAGGATCGCCCGCGTCGGCGTGATCGGCGCCGGCACGATGGGCGGCGGCATCGCCATGGCCTTCGCCGGTGGCGGCTTTCCGGTCACCTTGCTGGAAACCAGCGCCGAAGCGCTGCAGCGCGGGCTGGGCACGATCGAGAAGAACTATGCCGTTTCCGTTTCGCGCGGTTCCCTGAGCGAAGACGCCAAGCGTCAGCGGCTCGCCCAGTTCAAGGGCTCGACCGACTATGCCGATCTCGCCGATTGCGACCTGATCATCGAGGCGGTGTTCGAGGACATGGCGGTGAAGAAGGCGGTATTCGGTAAGCTGGATGCTATCGCCAAGCCGGGCGCCATCCTCGCCACCAACACCTCCTATCTCGACATCAATGAGATCGCCGGCTCGATCGCGCGGCCGCAGGATGTGCTCGGCCTGCATTTCTTCTCGCCGGCCAATGTCATGAAGCTCCTGGAGATCGTGCGGGCCGACAAGACCGCGCCGGATGCGCTGGCGACCGTGGTCGATCTCGCGCGGCGGATCGGCAAGGTGGCGGTCGTCGTCGGCGTCTGCCATGGCTTTGTCGGCAACCGCATGCTGGCCGCGCGCGGCTCCGAATCGGAAGCGCTGCTGCTGGAGGGCGCGACACCGAGCCAGATCGACAAGGCCTTCACCGATTTCGGCTGGCCGATGGGGCCGTTCCAGATGGGGGATCTCGCCGGCCTCGACATTGGCTGGCGCAACCGCAAGGCGCGCGGCCTGACGGCCGTCATCGCTGACGCGCTGTGCGAGCAGGGGCGTTTCGGGCAGAAGACCGGCCGGGGTTTCTATCGCTACGAGGCCGGCGCCCGGGCAGGCGTTCCAGATCCGGAGGTCGAGGCGCTGATCCGCGGAAAGGCCGCCGAGCGGGGTATCACGCCGCGTGCGATCAATGCCGAAGAGATCATCGAGCGCACGCTCTATCCCCTGGTCAATGAGGGGGCGAAAATCCTCGAAGAGAAGATCGCGGCCCGTGCCTCCGACATCGATGTCGTCTGGGCCAATGGCTACGGTTTTCCCATCGGCAAGGGTGGCCCGATGTTCTGGGCCGGTCTCGAAGGAGCGGCAAGGATCATCGAGCGGCTCGACCACTGGCACCAGCGGACCGGCAAGGAGGTGTTCAAGCCGGCCCCGCTGCTGAAGCGGATGGCGGAGACAGGCTCCTGGGAAGCCGAGGCGACCGGCTGACCAGATGACCGCTGACCGCGGTTGCGATCATCGAATCCGGGGTCGAGCCTCGCGGTGTCACCGCGCGGCATTCCCTCACACGTGCTTGCGGCCGCCGGCGTCGCGGAACCAGCTCTCGGGGTAGGGATACCACCAGTCCTGGATCGCCGGCTTGTGGTCGATGATGACCATCTTGGAACGGCGGAAGGCATCAAGCCCCTGGCGTCCCAGTTCGCGGCCGAGACCCGACGCCTTCCAGCCGCCGAAGGGCAGGGCGTCATTGTCGATCAGCGGGTTGTTGACCCAGACCATGCCGGCCTCGAGCCGTTCGGCCGCCTCATGCGCTTCGGCGAGATCGGTGGTGAACACCGAGGCGCCGAGCCCGAAGGGGCTATCATTGGCGAGCCGGATCGCCTCGTCGAAATCCTTCACCCGGCAGATGGCGGCGACCGGCCCAAAACACTCCTCGCGCACGATCGCCATGTCGGGGGTGACGCCGGTCAGGATCGTCGGTTCGTAGAACCAGCCGGTGTTGTGCGACGGTGGGACGCGCCCGCCGGTGACGGCCCTGGCGCCATGGGCAATGGCGTCGTCGACAAGACGCATGACCTTGGCTCGAGCCGCTTCGCTGACCAGCGGACCGATCTCGGTCTTGTCCATGCCGTTGCCGATGCGCAGCGCACGCGTCCTCTCGGCAAACAATTCGACGAAGCGGTCATGCACGGCATCGACGACGAAGAAGCGCTCGGCCGAAGTGCAGACCTGACCGCTGAGGTGGAAGGCAGCGGTGACGCTGCCGGCCGCTGCGACCTCGAGCGGCGCGTGTTGGCTGATGATCAGCGGATCGCTGCCGCCGGCCTCGATGACGCAAGGCTTCATGCGTTCGGCGCACGCGACGGCAACCGCCTTGCCGGCGGCGACCGAGCCGGTGAAGGCGACGGCGTGCGTGCGGTCGGACGTGATGAGTGCCTGGGCGGTCGCGGCGCCGCCCGGCAGGCAGGAGACCAGGCCTGCCGGCAGCGAGCGGAATACAGTCATGTAGTCCAGTGTCGACAGCGTCGTCGCCTCAGCCGGCTTGACGATGCAGGCATTGCCCGCGGCAAGCGATGCCGCGACGGTCCAGCACATCAGCAGGATCGGAAAATTGTAGGGCATGATGTGGACGGAGACGCCATAGGGTTCGTAGCGCGCATATTGGAACGAGCCGGCCTGCGTCGTGCCGGCGATCTTGCCGGCGTCGTCGCGCGCCATCTCGGCATAGTAGCGGAAGATCGGCGCGCAATTGGCGATCTCGCCGATGGCTTCCGGATAGGGCTTGCCCATCTCGCGCACCATGAGCTCGGCGCAGCGGGTGAAGTCGGCCGCCTCGATGGCATTGGCAACGGCATGCAGGTGTTTCGCCCGGCTCTTGGCATCGAGCTTTTTCCAGGCGGCTTGAGCCGCGGTCGCCGCAGTGAGCACGGCGTCGATCTCGCCGTCGCTGGCCGCGGCGATGGCGCCGACCGTCTCCAGCGTGGCCGGGTCGATCACCGCTTTGCTTGCACCGGCCATCGGCCGGTAGTCCGGATTGACGAAGAAGGTCGGCCGGTCAGGGGAGAAATGCATCTTGTCCTCCTCCACGTATGGAGCCTTTTTGCGAATTCGCCCTGCCGAGGCAGATGGCGTGGTTTCGAGAATCGGAGCGCAGCGGACATTTTGGTCCGTGAGCACCGGAAGCGCAGAAAGCCGCGTCAGGTGTCCGGCAGAGAAGAGCTATCAGAAAGGCTCAGCGGATCATGTAGACCTTCTTGATGGTCTCGTGGACGGTGCAGACGCCTTTCCAGTCCTGCGGAAAGAAGGCCGCCGTATCCGGCTCGATTTCGATCACTTCGCCCGATTCGTGCACATAGGTGCAGCGGCCTTCGAGGAAGTGGCAGAACTCGTCGCGGGTGACGTGGCAGTGCCATTTGCCGGGGGTGCAGACCCACAGGCCGCATTCGGAACGGCCTTCCGGCCCCTTGTGGAACAGCTTGCCCGAGGTGTGGGACTCACCCTCGATCATCGTCGGGATGACGCCCCAGTCGACGAGGTCGGTGACGGCGAGCGGCGATTGCATGATGGGCGTGGTCATATCGATTTCCTTGAAATGGTGCTCACCGGCACATGAAGGCCTTGGTCAGCGTTTGCGTGATGATGGAGATGCCGGTCCAGCCGGCGGGAAAGAACACCAGCGTGCCCGCCTCGACCGGAATCTGTTCGCCGTTGTCATGGACATAGCTGCCGTGACCCGACAGGAAATGGCAGAACTCGTCGGTCTGGAAGGTGACCTTGCGGGTGCCCGGCGTGCACGACCACAGGCCGCATTCGCTCGATCCGTCCGGGTTCTGCGACAGTATCTTGCCGGAGGCGCGCGGCGCGCCGGCAAGCGTGTTGCTGCCCGCGCCCCAATCCTCCAGGTCCACGCTCGAGGCCTGTGGCCAGTGCGGTGTCGCCATCTCTTGCTCCCTGTGTCGCGACGTCAGGCCAGCATGTAGACGTTGCGCATGGTCTCGTGCACCGTGCATTCGCCCGTCCAGCCGGCGGGGAACATGACCACGGTCCCGGCCGACACTTCTATCACTTCGCCGACATCCGAGCGGTAGGTCGCTTGGCCGGCGACGAAATGGCACAATTCATCGCGCGGGATCGAGAGGCGCCACCTGCCCGGCGTGCAGACCCAGATGCCCGATTCCGGCTGGTTGTTCGGGCCCTTGTGCACCAGCCTGCCGGTGGAGTGCGACGCGCCGTCCAATGCGTTGGGCTGGGTGCCCCAGTCGACGAGATCGGTGCGGGTGGAGGCCTGGTGGAGGTGCGGAGCGGAGGAGGTCACAGCAGCGCCTCCAGCAAGCCGGCAGCCTTCTCCGGACCATTCTGCGCGTGCATCTGTGCCGATGTCTGCGCCAGCTTCGCCTTCATCCTGGGATCGGTCAGGCAGGTCTCGATCTTCGCGACCAGCTCGGCATCGCTCCAGTCGTAGCGCGGCATGCCGAATCCATGCCCGGTCTCCTCGACGCGGGTGGCGTTGTCGTGACCGTCCCAGACATAGGGCATGATGATCGCCGGTTTGCCGAAATAGAGGCACTCGGTGAACGAGTTGTTGCCGCCATGGTGGATCACCGCATCGACCTGCGGGATCACCGAAGGCTGCGGGAACCAGCCCTCGACGATGACGTTGCCGGGCACGTCGGTGTACTGGTCCTTGTAGCCGCCGACATTGACCAGCGCGCGGTAGCGGGTCTTGCCCAGCGTGGCGATGATGCGCTTCAGCAACTCGACATCGCCGGCGCCAAGGCTGCCGAAGGAAACGTAGAGCAGCGGTCCGTCATTGTTCGTCGCGAAGGTCGGCACCGCATAGGGCTTCTCCTGCCGCACGCAGCCTTCGAGATACTGGAATTTCGCCGGGTCGAGCGGATGACGGCGCTTGAACTTCGCCGCTTCGGGATAGAGCAGCAGATTGAGATAGGGCGATGCCTCGAAAAACTGGCCGACCGGGTAGGCCGCCTCGTTGTTGGCCTTCAGGAAGGCGTTGAAGTCGTCATGGATCGGCTTGATCACCGTGTTGAAATGGTCGCGGTAGCGCTGGTGGCCGGCATGGTCGTTCTCGCCGCATCCGGAGAGGTGTGGCGGGATGTCCTCGTCCTCGATCTCGTTTTCCGAGCAGGAGATGACGCGCACCCATGGCTTGCCGAACTGTTTGATCGCCGGGAACAAGATGACGTTGTCGACGCAGATGACGTCGGGCTTGATGGCGGCCAGCACATCCGGCAGATCCTTTTGCGCCCATTTGGCGCTGTCGACGATCGCGGTCCAGCAATCCTTGACGTAATTATCGACCTGGTCGTAGGGCGATTTGCGGAAGTTCGGGATGTGGCCGTTGATGAAATCCTCCCAGAATTTCGCCATCTGCTCGGGCGGCATCGGCTCGGACAGGTTCACCGGGTGCGCCTCGAAACCGTAGCCCCTGTAAACCTCGACGAAGCCGGGATCGGACAGGAACACGGCCCTGTGGCCACGCGCCTCGACGGCTTGCGCGATGCCCACGGAATTGAGCGCCGGGCCGTAGGCGGCTTCCGGAAAAAAGGCGATCGTCTTCTGCGCCATCAAGCTTCTCCTATTCTGCGAAAATTCTGACATCGGCGGCGTCCCAGCCGAGTTCGACCTGGTCGCCCGACGACACCGGCCGGCGGTCCGCCGCATCCGCGGTGACGCGCACCAGGAACGGTTTTGGCGACAGCGGCGTGCGGACGTGCAGCTGCAGGTCGAGCCCGTGATAGGCCAGCGCCTCGACCGCGCCGGTCGTGCGGTTGGCGGTCTCGACCGATGGGAAAAGCCGGATGCGCTCGGGCCGCACCGATGCCACAGCTCCGGCGCCGGAGGAAAGCGCGGCGGGAACCTTGCCGGCGACCAGAGCACCATTCACGGCGACCACGCCATCGGCTGACGCCTTGCCCGGGATAAAATTCATCACGCCGATGAAGTCGGCGACGAAGCGGTCGGCGGGATGCTCGTAGACAGCATGCGGCGTGTCGCATTGCAGCAGCCTGCCGTCTTTCAACACGGCCATGCGATCGGCCATGACGAGCGATTCCTCCTGGTCATGGGTGACGATGACGAAGGTGATCCCGACCTCGTGCTGCAGGCGCTTCAATTCCAGTTGCATGGCGCCGCGCAGCTTCTTGTCGAGCGCGGCGAGCGGCTCGTCGAGCAGCAGCAGCCTTGGCCGCTTGACCAGCGCGCGGGCGAGCGCGACGCGCTGTTTCTGGCCGCCCGACAATTGCTCCGGCTTACGGTCGGCGAAGGGAACGAGCTCGGTGGTCGCCAGGATGGCGTCGACGCGGGAACGGATTTCCTTGGCCGGCAAGCGCTCCATCTCCAGCCCATAGGAGACATTGGCGCGCACGCTCATATGCGGGAACAGCGCGTAGGACTGGAACATCAGATTGACCGGTCGCTTGTTGGGCGGGGTCCTGGCGATGTCCTTGCCGTCGAGCAGGATACGGCCGTCGCTCGGCGTCTCGAAGCCGGCGAGCATGCGCAAGAGCGTGGTCTTGCCGCAGCCGGAGGGGCCCAGCAGCGCGAAGAATTCGTTCTCGCGGATGTCCAGCGAGATGCCGTCGACGGCGGTGACGCGGCCGAAATTCTTCGACACATGATCGATGGCCAACAGCGTGCGCGGTTCGCTCATTGGCCGATCATTCCCCTGTTAAGCCGCTGCGACAGGGTCAGCGCGGTGATGCTTACGGCCATGACGATGGTCGCCAGCGCGTTGATCTCCGGGGTGATGCCGAAGCGGATCATGGCGTAGATCTGCATAGGCAGCGTGGTCGAGGCACGGCCGGCGCCCGCGGTGAAGAAGGCGATGATGAACTCGTCGACCGACAGCGTGAAGGCGAGCAGCGCGCCGGCGATCACCGCCGGCGCGATGACCGGCAAGGTCACGCGCCGGAAAGTGGTCGGCGCGGAGGCGCCGAGATCGGCGGATGCCTCGATGATCGACCAGTCGAAGCTCTTCAGCCGGGCGCGCACCACCGAGCAGACGAAGGCCAGGTTGAAGACGACATGGGCGAGGATGATGGTGTGCAGGCCCATGGTCAGGTTGAGCATGGAGAAGAAGGAGAGCAGCGCGATCGCCAGCACGATGTCTGGAATGATCATCGGCGCGAAGATCAGGGCTTCCAGTCCCTTGCCATATTGCCGGCGCATCTCGACGCCGA
This sequence comes from Mesorhizobium intechi, assembly GCF_002879535.1. Lineage (GTDB taxonomy): Bacteria > Pseudomonadota > Alphaproteobacteria > Rhizobiales > Rhizobiaceae > Mesorhizobium > Mesorhizobium intechi. The sequence goes on along the minus strand of NZ_PNOT02000210.1, from coordinate 17,167 downwards.
TCGCCAGCAGCGTGCCGAGCAAGGTGGCGATGGCGGTGGAGACCAGCGCCACGATCAGCGTGTTGAGCGCGGCGGACAGGATCGCGGAATTGTTGGCCAGCGAGGCGTACCATTTCAGCGAGAAGCCCGACCATGCGGTCGGCAGCCCGCCTTCGTTGAAGGAGAGCGCCACCAGTACGGCGATCGGGATGTAGAGGAAGGCAAAGACCAAGCTTAGCACAAGCCACAGCGTGCGCCGCGTCGCAGGGGAGCGCTCAGCCATCGGTGCCTCCTCCGGCTTGCGCCGCACGCCCCGCGGCGCGGTCGGCGGCGAGTGCCTGCGCCATCAACACCAAAAGCATGATGGCGATCAGCGCCATCGCCAAGGCGGCGCCGAAGGGCCAGTCATTGGCGGTGAGGAACTGGTCGTAGACGAGATTGCCGATCATCTGGAAGCGACCGCCGCCGAGCAGCGCCGGAGTGACGAAATTGCCGATCGACAGCACGAAGACGAAGACCGCGCCGGCGGCGATGCCGGGCACGGTCAGCGGCAGGATGACACGGCGGAAGGTGGTGGCGGCCGAAGCACCGAGATCGCGCGAGGCTTCGGCGAGTTCAGGGTTGAGCCGCGACAGCGGCGCGTAGCAGGCGAGGATGACGAAGGGCAGATAATTGTAGACGAGGCCGGCGATGACCGCGCCCTCGGTGTAGAGCATCGATGGCGGTTCGCCGGTATAGCCGAGCCAGCGCAAGAGTTGCGTGATCAGGCCTTCGCGGTTGAGCAGCACGATCCAGGCATAGGTGCGGATCAGATAGTTGGACCAGAACGGCAGCACGGCAAAGAACAGGAACACTGGCTGCCAGCGGCGCGGGGCAGCGGAGATGGCGTAGGCCGCGGCATAGCCGATCACCACCGCGATCAGCGTGGCGGTGCCGGCGATGCGCGCGGACTCCAGAAAAATGCCGGCGTAGAGCGGGTCGAAGACCAGCCCGAAATTCTCCAGCGTGAAGGTGTAGTCGATGCCGCCATAGATGCCGCGCCGGAAGAAGGCGAGCGCCAGCACCAGCGCGCACGGCACCACCATCAGCGCGGTCAACCAGACCAGCGCCGGGGCCATCAACAGGGAGGAGCGAAGTCGGGTCTGGGACAATTTCAAGGTACCGCTCAGGCCGGCAGCCAAAACACTGCCGGCCGTGATATCCGTGCCGCCTACTGCGCGGCCTTGATCTCGCTGACGATCTTGGAATAATCGCGCTGGGCTTCGCCGACATCGCGCAGCTGCTCGAACTTGACGAGATCGGCCACCGGCATCGCCATGTTGGGGAACTTCGCCAGGAAATCGGCAGGCAGGCTTTCCATCGCCGGCTTGTTCGGCACCTTGTAGTCGATGTTCTGCGCCGCCCAGGCGTGGTTCTTGGCGTCGAGCATGAAGTTGATGAATTTGAAGGCGTCTTCCTTGTGCTCGGAGGCCTTCATCACCACCATCGTGTCGACCCAGAGGTCCGAACCTTCCCTCGGAATGACGTATTTGATCTCGGGTTTCTCGGCGATGCCGTAATTGCACCAGCCGTCCCAGGCCTGCACCATCAGCGCCTCGCCGGAAACCAGTTTGGAATAGAAGGTGGTGTCGTCATAGGCGAGCAGGGTCTTCTTGGCCGAGATCAAGAGGTCCTTGACTTCGGCCATCTTGACCGGATCGGTCTCGTTTACGGAAAAGCCCTTGTCGAGCTGCCCGGCCGCCAGCAGCCAGCGGTCGGTCGCCAGCATGGTGGTCTTGCCCTTCAGCGCGTCTGAAGGGGCGAGCAGGTCGCTCCAGCTCGTCGGAGCCGTCTTGACCAGGTCCGAGCGGTAGCAGAGGCCGGTCGTGCCCCAGGTGTAGGGCACGGAGAACGAGTTGCCGACATCGTGCGGCAGTTTGGTCGCTTCCGGATAGAGGTTGGCGAGATTGGGGATCTTGGCGTGGTCCATCGGCTCGGTCAGGCCGAGCTTGTTCAGCACCTCGGCGAAGGGCGAAGAGACGAACACCACGTCATAGCCCTTGCCGCCGGCGGCGATCAGCTTGCCCATGATCTCTTCATTGGTGGCGTGCACCACCACTTCGCCGGAGACGCCGGTAGCGGTCTTGAAGGCGGCCATGGCGTCGGGCGCCATATAGCCGTCCCAGTTGGAGATGACGAGATCGGCCGCGATCGCCGGCGCCGACAGCGCCAGGGCAAGGCCGAGAGCGATTGAAGAGACCTTGAGCGCACGGCGCCGCGGGCTGGTAGCGGTCATGGCAGACTCCCATTCCGGTTGATCGTCGAATTCTGTGCTGGACCGAGCGCGGCCGGTGCCGCTGCTTTTCGATCCTGTTCCCTCGGTCTTTTTATCGCCGACTGCCCTGACAGTACTATTGCAGAAAAAAGTACGTCAATCCATAATTTGCCAAGCGACCGAGGAATCTGGCCGATTGCGCTTGTGCCGGCGATCGGCCAAACCAATGCGGTCATATCCGTCCGCCGAGACAAGTCATGCAAGCCGCAGCCCGACGACCTCGCACCAACCATCTCGACCTGGCTCAGCGCATCCTGGACGTGGCGCGCCAGCGCGGCTTCGAGCCCGGCGCGCGCCTGCCCGAACAGCAGATCGCCTCGCTGTGCAATGTTTCGCGTACGCCGGTGCGGGCGGCACTCAGCCTGCTCGCGGAACGAGGCGTCGTGCGCTGGGAGGCCGATACCGGCTACCACCTGGCGGTCGACCTCGCCGCGCAGCCGGCCATTGCCGCCGAGCTTCCCAGCGCTGAGGAGGACGAGCTGGCCGAGGCGATCCTGCGCGACCGCTCGGCGCGGCGGCTGGACCAGACGGTGACCGCCGCCGCGCTGATGCGACGCTACGGCGCTGATCGCAAGACGGTACTAAAGGCGCTTAATAAACTGACTGAAGAGAATCTGCTGGACCGCGCGCCCGGTCAATCCTGGCTTTTCCGGCGCACGCCCGACGATCCCGAGGCGCAGGGCGAAAGCTATGAGTTCCGCTTGCTGCTCGAGCCGGCGGCGATCCTGATGCCGGGCTTCCGGCTGGACGGCGCGCGGGCGGCAGCGTTGCGCCAGGGCATGGACGCTCTGTCGGCGCTGCCGGATACCGCCTTCGACACGCGTGAGTTCCAGCGGCTGGACATGGATTTCCACGGCATGATCGCCGAGGGCTCAGCCAACCGCTTTATCGCCGACGCGCTGGCCGATCATCTCCGCCTGCGCCGGCTGCCGGGCATCTATGCCGGGGTCAACGTCTTCCGGCTGCGGCAATCCTTGCTGGAACACCTGAACATACTCGACCATCTTGAAAGCCGGCAGTATGAGGTGGCTGCCGATCTGCTTCGCATCCACCTGCGGCTCTCCCGCAGCCAGCGACCGCAAGCGGCCAGTCGCGGGGCGCCCGCCCTGTTCGGCATGATCAGCCGGCCGGAATGAAGAGGATTAATTGACGCGCAAAGCCAGCCCGACCATCGCGCTGTTTCCCGAAGCGAGCTTCGGCGCCGCGTTGAATTGCGTCGGCATCGCGCAGGCCTTGCGGGCGCGGGGCGCTCGGCCCGTCTTCATCTGCCATGCCGGTTTCTCCGGTGTCTTTGCCGACTATGGTTTCCAGGAATACCAGTTGCCGACCGACGAGCCGCTGAGCGACAGCGAGCGCCAGAGCTACTGGCAGGCCTTCGTGCGCCGGCACTTGCCGCATTTCAGGCTCAGCCCGATCGACCAGCTCGAAACCTATGTCGCGCCGACCTGGCAGGCGATCGTCGACACGGCAGTCAATGCCGAGGCGCCGCTGCGGCAATTGCTGGCGCGGCTGAAGCCAGACGCCGTGGTGCTCGACAATGTCATCATGTTCCCGGCGATCGCCGCCGCCGGCTGCCCCTGGGTGCGCGTCGTCTCCTGCGCCGAGACCGAACTCCCTGACGCCGAAGTGCCGCCTTACCTTTCCGGGATGGCTGCTGACGATCCGCAACGTGCGGCGTTCGAGGCGCGTTATCTGTCGGCCTCGGCGCCGGCGCATGACCGCTTCAACCGCTTTCGCGCCGATGCCGGCCTGGCGCCATTGCCGAAGGGCCTGTTCCTGGAAAGCTCGCCCGACCTCAACCTGCTGCTGACGCCGGCGATCGTGCGGCGCGAGCGGGCCGAGCCGCTCGATCCCGCCCGCTTCGTCTATCTCGAAGGCTGCGTGCGCTCGGAAGGGCCGTTTGAGGTGCCGGTGTTTCCGCGCAACAAGGGGCCGCTGGTCTATGTCGCCTTCGGCAGTCTCGGCGCGATGGATGTCGGGCTGATCGAGCGCATGCTTGCCGTCTTCGACAGGCTGCCGGCGCGCTTCATCGTCAATGTCGGCGGCCTGCGCGACGCCTATCGCGCGGTGCCGGACAATGTCTATCTCGACGCCTGGTTTCCGCAGCCCTCCGTGGTGGCGAAGTCGGACCTGTTCATCCATCACGGCGGCAACAACAGTTTTTGCGAGGCGCTGCGCTTCGGCGTGCCGTCGCTGATCATGCCCTATTGCTGGGACGGACATGACAATGCGCGCCGCGCCGAAGAGACCGGCACCGGCGACCATATCGGCCGTGACGGCTGGACCGAAGGAGTATTGGAGAGAGCCATTCTCGGCCTGCTGGCCGACGACGCCATGCGCGCCCGTCTGAGGGACAATGCGGCCCAGATGGCGCTGAAACCCGGAACGGACGTGGCCGCGCAAGCCATACTCTCTCTGATACGGACTTGAACGACATGCTTGACAAGAACATGAACATCGCGACCAACGATCCAAGGGCCTGGCTGGCACAGCACGGTATCAAGGAGGTCGAATGCCTTGTACCCGACATGAACGGAGTGCTGCGCGGCAAGGCGTTGCCGACGGCCAAATTCCTCAAGGCGGTGGAAGACCGTGCGCTCTATCTGCCGAGCAGCGCTTTCCTGGTCAGCATCGACGGCCGCTACTCCGGCTCGATCGACGAAGGTTTTGCCTATTCGGACCCGGACATGCGCATGGTGCCCGATGTTTCGACGCTTTGCCTGGCGCCGGGCGCGGGCGCCGGCAAAGCCTATGTCTTCGCCGACGCATTCCACATGGACGGCCGGCCATGGATGGCCTCGCCGCGCCATGTGCTGCGCGCCGTGCTTGATCTCTACCGCCAGCGTGGCTGGCGGGCGGTGGTGGCGCCGGAAGTCGAGTTCTATCTGACCGCGCCCAACCCAGATCCGGACAGACCGCTGACCGCGCCGGTCGGGGCCAATGGCCGCGCCGAAGGCGTGCAGCATCCCTATGACATGGTGGCACTGGAAGAATTCGAGCCGGTGATCCGGCGCGTCTATGACCATGCCGCGGCCGCCGGCCTGCCGCTCGACACGCTGATCCATGAATCGGGCACGGCGCAGCTGGAGATCAATCTCCTGCATGGCGACGCGCTGCCGCTGGCCGACCAGGTGCTTTTGTTCAAGCGGCTGACGCGTCAGGCCGCGCAGCAATGCGGCATGCACGCCACCTTCATGGCCAAGCCGATCGCCGCCCAGGCGGGCAGTTCGATGCATCTGCACATGTCTGTCATCGACGAGAAGACGGGCGCTGCGCTGTTTGCGGACAGCGACGATGCCGACACCGAGATGTTCGGTCATTTCATCGGCGGCCTGCAGACATATGTTCCGGAGATCATGCCGCTGTTCGCGCCGAACGTGAATTCGTTCCGCCGCATAAGGCCCAACCACAGCGCGCCGGCTAACATCGAGTGGTCGCACGACAACCGATCCTGCGGCCTGCGCGTGCCGGCAGGTGGCCGTTTGGCGCGCCGGGTGGAGAACCGTCTGCCCGGCGCCGATGCCAATCCCTATCTCGCGATCGCTGGTTCGCTGCTTGCCGGCTATCTCGGCGTCGAGCAAAAGCTGGCGCGCTCGGCCGAGGCATCGGGCAATGCCTACAAGATCAAGAGCACGCTGCCGAAAACCATGGAGGAGGCGCTCGACCGCTTCACCGCCTGCGAGCCGGTGCGTAAACTGCTCGGCGAGGATTTCTTCCAGACCTATCTGCGCGTGAAGAGCGTCGAGCTCGACCTGTTCCAGAGCGTGGTGACGAGTTGGGAACGCGATCACCTGCTGCTGAAGGTGTGATCATGGCATCTTCGACGGGCTTCAATTCCGGTCTCGATATCGGCAAATCCTACTATGTCGCCACCGCCAATCCAGCGCCGGACCATCCCGCGCTTGCCGGCGATATCGAAGCCGACCTGGTCGTCGTCGGCGGCGGCTGCACCGGCCTGTCGGCCGCCCTTCACGCCGCCGAGCGCGGCCTGAAGGTGGTGCTGCTCGAAGGCGGCAAGATCGGCTGGGGCGCATCGGGGCGCAATGGCGGCCAGATGATCCCCGGCCTGCGCAAGGGCGCCAAGGGGCTGGTCAAGCTCTACGGTCCGGAACGGGCCAAGGTGCTGTTCGACCTTGCTTTCGAGGCGCGCGGCCTGGTGCTCGACATCATCGAGCGCCACGCCATCGATTGCGATCTCAGGCTCACCGGCCATCTGGTCGGCGCGGTCAACGGCTCCGATCTCAAGGATCTGGAAGAGGAGGCAAAGTGCCTCGACAGCGTGATGAAGTTCCGCGATGTCGAGGTCCTGTCGGCGGCGGACGCGCGCGCCAAGGTCGACACGCCATATCATGGTGCGATGTATGAACCGCTTGGCGGCCACATGCACCCGCTCAACTACACGCTCGGCCTTGCCCGCGCGGCGGCGGCGGCGGGCGTCACCATCCACGAGAATTCGGTGGCGATGAAACTGGAGCGCGAGCCTTCGATCCGGGTCTCGACATCGAAGGGTTCGGTACGCGCAAAGCATGTCGTGCTGGCGGGCGATGCGCTGCTCAACGGGCTGGAGCCGCGCGTCAACAGCCGCATCATGCCGGTCGGCAACTACATCGTCGCCACCGAGCCGCTGGAAGGCAAGCGCAACGTCATCCCGGCCAATGTCGCGGTGTCCGACACGCGCTTCGTCGTCAACTATTACCGCATGTCGGCGGATGGCCGCCTGCTGTTCGGCGGCGGCGAGCGCTACACGCCGTCGCCGCCGGCCGACATTGCCGGCTTCGTGCGGCCGCATATGGAAGCGACGTTTCCGCAGCTCAAGGGTTGCCGGATCGATCATGCCTGGGGCGGGCTGGTGTCGGTGACGACGTCGCGGCTGCCGCATGTCGGGCACTATGGCGAGGTCTATTTCGCGCATGGCTATTCCGGCAAGGGCGTCATCCTGTCGACGCTGTCGGGCAAGCTGCTGGCGGAAGCCATCACCGGCGATGCCTCGCGGCTCGACCTGTTCTCGACGCTGGCGCCGCTGCCGTTCCCGGGCGGCACGGCGCTGCGCGGGCCGCTCTATGTGCTGGGCATGCTTTGGTACGCGATGCGGGATCGCATCAAGCATTGAGACGGGCCGACGCGGCCTAAACGACGAAGAAATCCTCGATGCGCTCTCTGGCTCCAAGCAGCGCCGGCAGGATTTCCCGCTCCATCTCGGCGACCGTGAACCGCGCCGATTGCGTCGAGACATTGATCGCCGCGACCGTGCTTCCAGCGCGGTCGCGTATCGGCACGGCGATGGAGCGCAAGCCGAGTTCCAGCTCCTCGTCGACGATGGCAAAGCCGTCGGCCTTCGCCTTGCCGATGGCCTGGGCCAGCAGCCCGATGTCCGTGATCGTCTTCGGCGTCCGTCTCTCGACGGTCGCCTGGTGCAGAAATTTGTCGAGTTCCTCCGGCGCCAGGCCGGCGAGCAGCATGCGCCCCATCGAAGTGCAATAGGCGGGCAGCCGGGTGCCGACATCGAGCGATACGCTGAGGATGCGGCGGCCCGGAATGCGGGCGACATAGACGACATCCTGGCCCGACAGGATCGCCGCGGAGCAGGCTTCGTTCAGCTGCGCAGCGACCCCGCGCATGATCGGCGCGGCGAAGCTCCAGAGCGAGCCGCCGCCCAGCCATGTGCGGGCAACGGCCAGCAGGCGCGGCGACAGCGAGAATACACGGCCGTCCTGCGTGGCATAGCCCGATGCGACAAGCGTCAGCAGGAAACGGCGGGCGCCGGCACGGGTCAGGCCGGCTTGCTCGGCCATTTCCGTCAGCGTCATGCCCGACGGGTGGCGGGCGAGGATTTCCATGACGGTGAGGCCGCGCTGCAGCGAGCCGACATGATCTCGGGAAGCAGCATCTTCGTCCATCTCACCACCTCCGCCAATCGCCGCCGGGATTGACTCCATGACCTAACTCGGCGTAGAAAGTTTCGCATACAAAACATAAGTTCGCAATACGAACTTTTGGACCGGGAGTCGACGATGGTCAAGTTCCTGCCGCTCAAACAGGCCGTGGCCGAGAATTTGAACGATGGCGATTCCGTCGCCTTTGAAGGCTTCACCCACCTGATCCCGACGGCCGCCGCGCATGAGGCGATCCGCCAGGGGTTTCGCGACCTGACCCTGATCCGCATGACGCCGGACCTGATCTACGACCAGATGATCGGCATGGGCATGGCGAAGAAGATCATCTTCTCCTATGTCGGCAATCCCGGCGTCGGCCTCTTGCGGCGCGCGCGCGATTCCATCGAGAACGGTTTTCCCCGGGCGATCGAGGTCGAAGAGCACAGCCATGCCGGCATGGCAAATGCCTACGAGGCGGGCGCGGCCGGCCTGCCCTGCGCGGTGTTCCGCGGCTATCGCGGCGCCGGGCTGGCGACAGTCAATCCCAACATCAAGTCGGTCACTTGTCCATTCACCGGCGAGGTGCTGGCGGCCGTTCCCTCGATCCGGCCCGACGTCACCTTCATCCATGCGCAGAAGGCCGACAGGAAAGGCAATGTGCTGGTCGAGGGCATCATCGGCATCCAGAAGGAGGCCGTGCTGGCGGCCAGGCGCGCGGTGGTAACGGTGGAGGAGGTGGTCGACAATTTCGACGATCTGCACCCCAATCTGACCGTGCTGCCGCGCTGGACGATCGCGGCGATCTCCGTGGTGCCCGGCGGTTCGCACCCGTCCTATGCGCATGGCTATTATGCACGCGACAACGCCGCCTATCTCGAATGGGACGAGATCGCCGCCGACCGCGACAAGTTCCAGGCTTGGATGCAGGCAAATGTCATCGAAAAGAGCGCCGACGATTTCGCCGGCCGCGTCGAGCATCTGAGGAAAGCGGCATGAGCGGCAATCCGGGCTTCACCCCCAACGAAATGATGACCATCGCCGCCAGCCGCGCGCTGCGGAATGACGATGTCTGCTTCGTCGGCATCGGCGCGCCGTCCGCAGCCTGCAACGTGGCGCGGCTGACGCATGCCCCCGACATCACCTTGATCTACGAGAGCGGCACGATCGGCACGGCGCCTGACGTGCTGCCGCTGTCGATCGGCGACGGCGAATTGTGCGAGACCGCCGTCACCACCGTCGCGGTGCCGGAAATGTTCCGCTACTGGCTGCAAGGCGGCCGCATCTCGATCGGATTCCTCGGTGCGGCACAGCTCGACAAGTTCGGCAACATCAACACAACGGTCATCGGCGACTATTTCCATCCCAAGACCAGGCTGCCTGGCGGCGGCGGCGCGCCCGAGATCGCGACCTCGTCGAAGGAGATCTACATCACCATGGCGCAGACCAAGCGCGGCATGGTCGAGAAGATCGACTTCTTCACCTCCTTCGGCCATGGCGAGGGCGGCGATCACCGAAAGCGGCTTGGGATCGACACCGCCGGGCCGACGCTGCTGATCACCGATCTCGCCATCTGGAAGCCGGATCCGATGACCAAGGAATTCACAGTGGTGTCGCTGCATCCCGGTGTCACGCGCCAGCAGGTGCAGGAGAGCTGTGGCTGGGTGGTTAAGTTCGCCGAGGCGCTTGACGAGACCCCGGCGCCAAGCGAACTCGAACTCAAGACATTGCGCGACCTGCAGGCCCGCACCAAGGCGGCGCATGAGGGAAACGGAAAAGCAAAGGCTGCATGACATGGCCGAGGCCTATATCTGCGACTACATCCGCACGCCGATCGGCCGCTTCGGCGGGTCGCTGTCCTCGGTGCGGTCAGACGACCTCGGAGCTGTTCCGCTGAAGGCGCTTGTCGAGCGCAATGCCGGCATCGACTGGCAGGCGATGGACGACGTCGTCTATGGTTGCGCCAACCAGGCCGGCGAGGACAACCGCAACGTGGCGCGCATGGCGCTGCTGCTGGCCGGCCTGCCTAAGGAAATCCCGGGTTCGACCGTCAACCGCCTGTGCGGCTCGGGCATGGATGCGCTGACCATCGCCGCGCGTACCATCAAGGCCGGCGAGGCGGAATTGATGATCGCCGGCGGTGTGGAATCGATGAGCCGGGCGCCCTTCGTGATGCCGAAGGCTGACACTGCCTTTTCGCGCAATGCCGAGATCTACGACACCACCATCGGCTGGCGCTTCATCAACCCGCTGATGAAGAAGCAGTATGGCGTCGATTCGATGCCGGAGACGGGCGAAAACGTGGCAGAAGAATTCGCCGTCACCCGCGCGGCCCAGGACGCCTTTGCCGTGCGCAGCCAGGACAAGGCCGTCGCGGCGCAGGCCAATGGAAGGCTGGCCAAGGAAATCACTGAAGTGACAATCCCGCAGCGCAAGGGCGATGCGGTTGTCGTGTCGAAAGACGAACATCCCCGCGCCGGCACCACGGTCGAGTCGCTGGCCAAGCTGCCGACACCGTTCCGCCAAGGCGGCACGGTGACCGCCGGCAATGCCTCCGGCGTCAATGACGGAGCGGCGGCGCTGATCGTCGCCTCGGAGGCGGCGGTCAAGAAATACGGCCTGACGCCGATAGCCCGCATCCTTGGCGGGGCCGCCGCCGGTGTCGCGCCGCGCATCATGGGCATCGGCCCGGCGCCGGCGACGCTGAAGCTCTGCGCGCGGCTTGGCCTGACGCCGCAACAGTTCGATGTCATCGAGCTCAACGAGGCCTTTGCCTCGCAAGGTATCGCCGTGCTGCGACAGCTCGGCATCGCCGAGGACGCCGAGCACGTCAACCCGAATGGCGGCGCCATCGCGCTCGGCCATCCGCTGGGCATGTCGGGCGCACGCATCTCCGGCACGGCGGCCCTTGAACTGCGCGAGCGCGGCGCCCGCTATGGCCTGGCGACGATGTGCATCGGCGTCGGCCAGGGCATCGCCATCGCGCTCGAACGGGCCTGACCGCCGTCTTCCGTTTGGCCAGCGAGAACCGGGGCTGGATTCGGCGCGCCGCCAAATTTGACCATGTGGACAAAAGTCCGGACCCGTTCCATAGTTCCCCGTCTGATTTTTAGAACGGCCGGCTCGACACGGCTGTCAAACAGAGGGGACTGCAATGGAAAACCGGAAGAACAGATTTTCGTCGACACGCGAAGGGATTTCGCGGCGCAATGTGCTGGAACTCGGCGCACTTGGCCTGGCAGTGGCGATGTTGCCGGGCGCGGCCTTCGCCAAGGACAAGAAACTGAAGGTCGCGGCGATCTTCGCCACGCCGATCGAGGAGCCCTGGGACAACCAGATCCATTTCGCCTTGCAGAAGGCGGAGAAGGAACTCGGCATCGAGTACAAATGGTCCGAGAAAGTGCAGACCGCCGACTTCAGCCGCGTCATGCGCGAATATGCGCAAGGCGGCTACCAGCTGGTGCTGGGCGACGCCTTCGCCGCCGAGCGTGAATCGCGCCGCACCGCAAAACAGTTCCCGAAGACCGCCTGGCTGTTCGGCTCCGGCGCCGGTCCGGCGGAACCCAATTTCGGCGTCTTCGACAACTGGATCCATGAGCCCGCCTATCTCTCGGGCATGATTGCCGGCAAGATGTCGAAGTCGGGTACGGTCGGCGCCGTCGCGGCGATGGGCATTCCGGAAGTGAACCGGCTGGTCAACGCTTTCTTTGCCGGCGCCAAGGAGGTCAACCCGAACGTCAAGAAGAAGGTCGCCTTCATCGGTTCCTTCTTCGATCCGCCGAAGGCCAAGGAAGCCGCGGTGGCGCAGATCGATGCCGGCGTCGACGTCATCTATGCCGAGCGCTTTGGCGTCATCGAGGCGGCGGTCGAGAAGAAGATCCTCGCCATCTCCAACATGTCGGACCAGTCGAGCCTCGGCCCCGATACGGTCATCACCGGCCCGGTGTGGGACATGTATCCGACGGTCGAACAGGCGATCAAACTGGTCAAGGCCGGCGTCTACACCGCGCAGGACTATGGCGATTTCTCGCGCATGGCCAAGGGCGGGTCGTATCTCGCGCCCTACCACAAGTTCGACAAGACGCTGCCGGCCGAGGTCAAGGATCTGGTCGAGAAGAAGAAGGCGGAGATCCTCGAAGGCAATTTCCGGGTGGACGTCGACGAGAACACGCCGGTTTCGGACTAGGCTTGCTTACCCTCCCCTGGTGGGGGGTGAGCAGCCGGTTCGCCGCAGGCGAATTCATCGTGCCGGTGGCACGATGAAAGGCCAGCGAACGCCGGGACGCTGCGAAGCAGCGGGGACCCGGTGGTCTTAGCGCCCGGCCCTTCGCAGGCTCAGAGCGTTCGTAGTTCGAAAAGCCAGGCAGTTGGCTTTTCGCGGCCTTCAGCCACCGCTCCTCACCCCAACAAGGGGGAGGTGAGGAGCCGCTCCAACGCCACCAGGATCCTGCCTTGTCGACGCCAGCCCCACTCATCGAAATGCGCGGCATCACCAAGAGCTTCGGCGCCGTCAAGGCGAACGAGGCTGTCGACCTCAGCGTCGCGCCCGGTGAAATCCTCGGACTGCTGGGCGAGAACGGCGCCGGCAAGACGACGCTGATGAATGTGCTGTTCGGCGCCTATGCGCCGGATGCCGGGGAAATCCTCATCCAGGGTGCGCCCGTGCGGATCACCAGTTCGGCCGATGCGCTGGCCGCCGGCATCGGCATGGTGCACCAGCATTTTCACCTGGCGCCTCGGCTGACAGTGCTGGAGAACCTTTTGATAGGCCTTCCCGGCAAGGGCGGGCGGATCGACCGCGCCGGCGGGTTGGCGCGGCTGGCCGAAATCGGCCGCCAGCATGGACTGGCGCTCGATCCCGACCTGCCGGTCTCGGCGCTGTCGGTCGGCGAACAGCAGCGGCTCGAGATCGTCAAGGCGCTGTTTCGCGGTGCCAGGCTTCTGATCCTTGACGAGCCGACGGCGGTGCTGGCGCCGAGCGAGGTCGAGGGGCTGTTTTCGGCGCTGCGCTCGATGGCGGCACAAGGGCTGGGTATCATCTTCATCTCGCACAAGCTCAACGAGGTGCGGGCGCTCACCCATCGCTGCACGGTGCTGCGGCATGGCCGCGTCGCCGGCCGTGTCGACGATCCGGCCAACACGACATCCGCCGCCATGGCGCAACTGATGTGCGGCCACGAGATCGTGCCGCCGGCAAGAGGGCCGTCGACGCCCGGGGCCGATGTACTGACATTGGACGGCATTTCCACCTCAAAGCATGTAGGCACGGCGCTGCGCGAAGTCTCCCTTACCGTTCGTGCCGGCGAGATTCTCGGCATTGCCGGCGTGTCGGGCAACGGCCAGCGGGCACTCGCCGAAGTGATTTCCGGCATGCGCGCGCCCGATACCGGTCGGATGACGATCGCCGGCCAGACGGTCTCCCGATTCTCGCCGCGCGAGGTGCAGGCGCTTGGCCTTGGCCGCATCCCGGAAGACCGCATGACCACGGGCCTGGTCACCAATTTGCCGCTTGCCGATTCGATGGTGCTGCCCCGCATCGGCTCGGAGGCGTTCAGCAGCAAGGGCCTGCTCAAGCCGGATGCGATCCGCGCCTTCGCCGAAGAACAGATCAGAGCCTATGATATCAGATGCCCTGGGCCGATGACCCGGGCCGGGGCGCTGTCCGGCGGCAATCTGCAGAAGGCGCTCTTGGCGCGCGAGCTTGCCTTCGACCCGAAGGTTCTGATCGTCTCGCAGCCGACACGCGGCCTCGACATCGGGGCTGCTCGCTTCATCCACGAAAAGTTCCTCGACATGCGCGCCAAGGGCTGCGGCATCATCGTCATCGGCGAGGATCTGGAAGAACTGCTGGTGCTCTGCGACCGCATCGCGGTGATGTATGAGGGCCGCATCGTCGGCACGCTCGACAGCACTGACGCGACGATCGCGCGGCTCGGCCTGCTGATGACCGGGGCGGAGGGCCGCGGCTGATGTTTCGCCTGGAAGTCCGGACGTCAACGCCTGCCTGGCTCAACCTTGCGCTGCCGCTGCTGGCGGTCGCGGCGACGCTTGTCCTGTGCAGCGGCCTGATCGCACTGGCCGGCGCCGGCGTTGTGGAATCCTACGGCGTGATGTTCACGGCCTCGCTCGGTGACAGCTACGCCATCACCGAAACGCTGGTGCGCGCCGCACCGATGATCTTCACCGGGCTGGCGGTCGCCGTCGCCTTCCGCGCCAAGTTCTGGAACATCGGCGCCGAGGGCCAGTTGCTGGCCGGTGCCGTTGCCAGCTGCCTTGTCGGCGCCATCCCGATGCCGGGAGCGCTCGCCATGCTGTTGATGGCAATTGTCGGCGCCGCCGCCGGTGGCGCGGTCGCGTTGGTGCCTGCGACGCTCAGGGTCAAATTCAAGGTCGACGATGTCGTCAGCTCGCTGCTGCTCAACTCGGTCATCTACTACGCGCTGATGGCGCTGATCGAAGGGCCGTGGAAGGACAGCTTCAGCGGCTATCCGATCTCGCCGCCAATCGAGGATTCGGCCAATTTCCCGGTGCTGATCGAAGGCACGCGCCTGCATCTCGGCGTCATCGTGGCGCTGATCGCGGCACCTCTGATCTGGTTCCTCATCGCGCGCACGACGCTCGGCTTCCGCATCAGGGTCACCGGCGAGAACCCGGAAGCCGCCCGCTATGGCGGCATTCCTGTCGAGCGGGTGCTGATCTCGACCGCCCTCATGTCCGGTGCGCTCGCCGGGCTCGCCGGCGTCGGCGAGGTCGGCGGCGTGCATTTCCAGGTGATGAGCGACATCTCGCCGGGCTACGGCTATTCCGGCATCGTCGTCGCCATGCTGGCACGACTCAATCCGCTGGGCGTGGTGCCGGCGGCGATCTTCCTCGCCGCCGTGATGACCGGCGCCGAGGCGATGTCGCGCGCGACAGGCGTGCCGGCCTTCCTCAGCGACGTCATCCAGGGCACCGCTTTGCTCGCCATGCTGGTGGCGCTGCTGTTCACCGCCTATCGCATTCGTCGCGTCGGAGCCGCCTCATGAGTGCGGTGTTCGAACAGATCTTCCAGGTTGGCTTCCTGGCCGCCATCATCCGCATCGCCACGCCGCTGGCCTTCGCCACGCTCGGCGAAATGTTCTCCGAGCGCGCCGGTGTGCTCAATCTCGGCATCGAAGGCATCATGCTGCTCTGCGCGATGACCGGCTTCACCGCCACCAGCCTCAGCGGCAGCCTGTGGCTCGGCGTCCTGGTGGCGGTGCTGACCGGGATGCTGATGGGTGCGCTGCATGCGCTGTTCACGGTGGCGCTGGGCCTGAGCCAGCATGTCTGCGGCATCGGCGTGACCTTGTTCTCGTCGGGCCTTGCCTATTTCCTCTACCGGCTGATCTTCGGCCAGCAATCGGTGCCGCCCGCCATCAAGGGTTTTCAGACGCTGCCGATCCCGGTCCTGTCTGACATTCCGGTGCTCGGGCCGGCAGTTTTCAACCAGTTCGCACTGGTCTACGTGGCAATCATCGCCATACCCGTCGCTGCCTTCGTGCTTTACCGTACGCCCTGGGGTCTGTCGGTGCGCATGGTCGGCGAGAACCCGCGCGCCGCGGATTCGGCCGGCGTCAGCGTCATTGCCACCCGCTTCCAGGCCGTCATCCTCGGCGGTGCCCTGATGGGACTGGCCGGCGCCTTCCTGTCGATGGCGCAGTTCAACGCCTTCACCTTCGGTGTCGTCTCGGGGCGCGGCTGGGTGGCGATCGCGCTGGTCGTGTTCGGCCGCTGGGATCCCTGGCGCTCGGCGGGGGCGGCGCTGCTGTTCGCCTTCGTCGATGCGCTGCAGCTGCGCATGCAGGCGAGCGGGCTCGGCCACATCCCCTATGAAGCGTTCCTGATGCTGCCCTTCATCTTCACCATCGTCGCCATGGCCGTGATGTCACGCAACGCGGTGGCGCCATCGGCGCTGCTCAAGCCGTTTCGAAGGGAAGAGCGGTAGGCGAGTGGGACTCGGTGCCCTTTCCTGTCCCCCGATCGACGGGAGAGCAAGGCGCCAAGCCATCCTGGAAAGCCTCACACCGCCGTGAAACCATTGTCGACGAACAGATGCGCGCCGTTGACAAAGCTGGACTCGTCGCTGGCAAGGTAAAGCGCGGCCTTCGCCACCTCCTCCGGCTCGCCGATGCGGCCCTGCTGTGCCGCCAATGCGGCGTCGGAGACATCGACGCCGAGCCTGCCGAGGTCGGCGACCTCGCGCAGGCCGTGCGGTGTCCTGATAAAGCCGGGGCAGACGGCGTTGCAGCGGATGTTACGGTCGCGGAACTCCACCGCAATGGCGCGCGCGAACATGTGGCAGGCTCCCTTGGTGGTGTCGTAGAGCACCTCCATTGGTGTGGCCGCCACCGCCGAGATCGACGAGGTGCAGACGATCGAGCCGCCGCCCGCCGCGATCATGCCGGGCAGGACGGCGCGCGTCATCAGGAACATCGAACGCACATTGACGGCATGCAGCCAGTCCCACTCCTGCACGGTCGTCTCCAGGAAGGGCTTTATCACGATGGTGCCGGCGTGATTGAACAGCACCGTGACCGGGCCGAGTTTTTCGGTCGCGCCCTTCACCGCCGCCTGAACCTGCGCCTCGTCGGATACGTCGGCGACAAAATGCTCGGCTACATGGCCGCGTGCGCGGATTGCCGCCGCGGTGGCAGCGGCCGCCTCGCCATTTCGGTCGATGATCGCCACCTTGGCGCCTTCGGCCGCGAACAACTCGGAAGCCGCGCCGCCCATTCCCGTCGCACCGCCCGAAATGATGGCAACCTTGCCGGCCAGTCTTTCGCCCATTTTTGCTCCCCTTTTCGACCCAGTTGGCGTTTGCTTGTCGGGCGATGCTACCGCGCCCACGCAAGGCGGCCAATGGACCAATTGAGTGCATCGGGAAGAAGGCCATAGGTCCATTGGGGCGCGTGTGGAGCGCCGCTCATGCCCTGCCGATCAATCGCGCTGGCAAGGGATCCCAGCAATTCATTACCAACTTCAC
>NZ_PNOT02000127.1 GCF_002879535.1 Mesorhizobium intechi | reverse complement strand
CTTCGCAGCGACCCTCCCCACGAGGGAGAGGGTAAAATGTGCCGTCAGGAGCTTGGATTCTGTAGCCAGGCGGGAATGTCCCGCTTGGCATGCAGCACCCGCCACACATCGATATGGTCGGGCTGCCCAAGACAGAAGATCAGATATGGATAGCGCTTGAGTTGCACAGTGCGCAGACCAGGCAATCCAATTTCGTAGGCAAACCTAAGCGAGCCAGATCCCGGATGGCTCGCTATCAATCTGTAGGCGTTTTGAAGCTCCTCGACGTAGCCCAATGCCACATGCGAACCAACTTCACGCACATAGTAGTCAACAGCATCCTCGATATCCCGGAGGGTAGGTTTCGAGGAATAATCGCCTTTGTAGCCACTTAGATTATTGGCCCTGCGCCCGTTTTCGCAGCGCGGCAAAATAGTCATCATCAACGGGAGCACCTGGCGCCGATGACGCGCCATCAAGGAGGAGACCGCGCAAAAGTTGACGGTCCTGGTCGCGGCGGATTAATTCACGCACATACTCGCTGCTCGTGCCATAGCCGCGATCCGTCACTTGCTGATCGACAAAGTGCTTCAAGCTGTCGGGCAGTGAGATATTCATAGTGCTCATTCAGCCATTTTATGGGCTATGGCAAAATTGGCGATCCTATGCTCTGGCCTTGGCGGGCTCCATGCTCTGAAAGGCAGCCAGGGCCGTCTTCAACCCCTCGGGACCCATTGCCACCGTCTCCGGCGTCGGTGAGAAGCCGGCGCCCAACATCTTGCGGCCAAGCATGTGGTCGCCGGGGCGGTTGACGGATTCGATGCCGAGCAACCGGTCGCCGGCATAGTGGTAGATCGAGAACTTGTTGTCGGGCAGGTCGCCCAGCACGACATGGTTGTCGCCGCCGGCGGTCAGCCCGGCCATCTGCAGCTTCATGTCGCCAATATCGGACCAGAACCATGGCACCGCCGAATAGGCATCCGCGTGGCCGGTGATGGTGCGCGCCGCAAGGCGGGCCTGGTCGGTTGCGTTCTGCACCGATTCCAGCCGCACATCGCCGCGGGTGAACCAGTGCCGGTAGGAGGCGACGTCGCCGATGGCCAGGATTTCCGGCACCGAGCTGCGCATCTGGTGATCGACGCGGATGCCGTTGGCGATGGCAAGGCCGGCGTCCTGCGCCAGTTCGACGTTGGGCACGGCGCCGATGCCGACGATGACCATGCCCGCCGGCAGCCTTTCGCCCGACGAGGTGATCGCGGCGAGGACATGACCGTTTTCGCCTTCGAGCCTTGAAATCGACGTCCCAGTCAGGATGCGCACGCCGCCCGCTTCCAGCCGTTGGCGGACATGGGTCGCCACCACAGGGGCAACGGCGCGCCCTAGCAGCCGGTCGACCGCTTCCACCACCGTCACCGTGCGGCCGGCCGCGCGCAGCGTCGCGGCGATCTCCAGCCCGATGAAGCCGCCACCGAGGATGACCACATCTTCGCTCCGTGCGCTCAAGTCGCGGATCCGTCGGGCATCGGCCAGCGAGCGCAACGACAAGACGCCGGACAGATCAGCGCCTGGCAGCGGCAGGAGGCGCGGGCGCGATCCGGTCGCCAGGATCAGATGGTCGAAGGCAAGCACGCCGCCGCCTGATATCTCCAGGCCGCGGCCGCCGGCATCGATGCGCTCGATCCGCACGCCCGGCCGGTAGTCGATGGCGCTGCCGGTATAGAAGGCCTCACCCCTAAGTGGTTGCGGTTTGGCCTCGGCATCCTTGATGAATGTCTTCGACAGCGGTGGCTTATGGTAGGGCAGTTCGTTCTCGTCACTGATGAGGATCACCGGCCCGTCATAGCCGTCCTCGCGCAGACTGGCGGCCGCTTGCACGCCCGCATGACCCGCACCGACAATGACCACGCCGTTCTTCATCGCGTCCCAAATCCTGATTCGATCCTAGGATCTCTTGGCAGGTGGCAATTGTCTGGCGCCGCCGCAAGAGAGGGTTTGCGGGTCGCACCCGGAACGGCGGCTGTCAATCGTGCAGTTCGACAGCGAAGCCGATGCAGCCGAGATGTAAACTTGACTTCTGCAGTTTAGAATAATTCTAAACTATTGTTTCAATTGGCTTTTCCTGTAGATTTTCGTTGACATCCATCGGCGTCGAAGCTTTATGGAAGCCTGCATATTGGCGCATCCCTTTGATGTATGGGCCTTGAACCCGTTCGATTGGAGGCATTTTGGTGTCTTTCTTCCCCCAACCGCGCAATGGCGCGGCAAGTCTAGGCGCTTTTGGCAGCGGCATGGCCTCGCGCCGGCCGCCGCGCGCGCCGCTTATGGAATTTCCGAGAAACTGGAGAGTGATAATGACAGCACGATATGGCGGCAGACTGGCGGCGATTGGTGCCACGGCGCTGCTGACCGCGGCCGTGTTCGTGCTGCCTGCCAAGGCGGAAACCGACGCGAAAGCGGTCATCAGGACCTATTCCGATATCGCGCTTGCCAAATATGAGGATTCGTTGACCACGGCGCAGGCTCTCGACAAGGCGGTCGATGCGCTGCTGGCCAACCCGTCGGCGGAAACGCTCAATGCCGCCCGCGACGCCTGGAAGGCATCGCGCGTTCCCTACCAGCAGACCGAGGTCTACCGCTTCGGCAACAAGATCGTCGACGACTGGGAAGGCGAGGTGAATTCCTGGCCGCTGGACGAAGGACTGATCGACTATGTCGCCAAGAGCTACGGCACGGAATCGGACACGAATTCCCTCTATACGGCCAATGTGATCGCCAACAAGGAAATCGAGATCAACGGCAAGAAGGTCGATGCCTCGAAGCTTTCGCCGGAATTCCTCTCCGGCACGTTGCAGCAAGCCGGCGGCGTCGAGGCCAATGTCGCCACCGGCTATCACGCCATCGAATTCCTGCTCTGGGGCCAGGACCTGCACGGCACCGGCCCGGGCGCCGGCGAGCGCCCTTACACCGACTACGATCTCAAGAACTGCACTGGCGGCAATTGCGATCGCCGTGCCGAATATCTGAAGTCCGCGACCACCCTTCTGGTTTCGGACCTGCAGAAGATGGTCGACGATTGGAAGGAAGACGGGGTCGCACGCAAGAACCTCGCCGATGGCGACACGAATACGGCGATCTCGATCATCTTCACCGGCATGGGCTCGCTGTCCTACGGCGAACTGGCCGGTGAACGCATGAAACTAGGCTTGATGCTGCATGATCCCGAGGAGGAGCAAGACTGCTTCTCCGACAACACCTACAATTCGCACCTCTACGATGCGATCGGCATCCGCGCCGCCTACCTGGCCAGATACACGCGCCTCGACGGCACTGTCGTTTCGGGACCTTCGGTGCATGACATGGTCAAGGCGGCCGATCCCGCGATCGACAAGGAGCTGTCCGACAAACTCGACGTCACCGTCGCCAAGATGGAGGCGATCAAGGCGCGGGCCGAGGCCGGCGAGGCCTATGACCAGCAGATCGCCGAGGGTAACGCGGCGGGCAACGCCACCGTGCAGGCGGCGATCGACGCCCTGATCGATCAGACCAAGTCGATCGAACGTGGCGTCGCCTCGCTGAAACTCAATGCCATCGCCTTCGAAGGCTCCGACAGCCTCGACGCACCCGACAAGGTGTTCAAGTAAGCGCCGAAACCTCGAGCCCGGCCGGAAGCTGATAGTCGGCTTCGAAACGGGCTCCGGGGCCAGAACAAGCCACACGGCGCGGGAGGCGCCGTCAGCCATCCGGGCACTGTAAATGCTGATCTGCCATTGCAACATCATCACCGAGAAGGAGATAGAGCAGACGATCATCGGGCTGCTGGACCTGGACCCCTGGCAACTCATCGTGCCGGCCAAGGTCTATCACGCGATGCAAAAGCGTGGCCGCTGTTGCGGCTGTTTCCCAAATGTGGTCGAAACGATCATTCGGGTTACCGAAAATTACCACGCCCGCTCGGAGACGAGCGGCGTCGATGTCGTTTCACACCTGGATCGCGTCAGAGGCCTGCGCGTCCAATACGGGAGCAGAACCCATGAAAGGCGAAAGTCTGATCATCGAGCGGCTTAACGAGGCTCTTTTCCTGGAGCTTGGAGCCGTCAATCAATATTGGGTGCATTTCCGTCTGCTGGAGGATTGGGGGTACACGAAGCTGGCCAAGAAGGAGCGGGCGGAATCGATCGAGGAAATGCACCATGCCGACAGGCTCATCGCCCGGATCATCTTCCTCGAAGGCCATCCGAACCTGCAGTCCGTGGCGCCGCTACGCATTGGGCAGAACGTCAAGGAAGTGCTCGAATCCGACCTTGCCGGCGAATATGACGCGCGCACGGCCTACAAGCGTTCGCGCGAAATCTGCCATGAGGTGGGCGACTACGTGACGATGAAACTGTTTGAGGATCTGCTGGCGGACGAGGAAGGTCACATCGACTTCCTCGAGACGCAGCTCGACCTGCTCGCCTCGATCGGCGAGGAGAAGTACGGCCAGCTCAACGCCGACGCGGCGAACGAGGCGGAGTAAAGGCATGCGGGAATGCGGCGCCTGCTAGAATTACCGCGCCGCTTGCGGCGGGCCGACGGCTCGCCGTTTCCCCAGAAGAGACCAGCCCGACTGGCTCGTCGGCACTGCACCATTCTCGTGTTGGCGCTGACATCGTCCGCGCTTGCCGGCGAGCCGGCCGGGCTCGCCACCACGCGCAGCGACCTCAGTGCCAAGGATCAGGCGCGCGTCACCGCCGTCACCAGGCCGACCACGGATTTCTCCAGACCCGAGCCATTCGAACTGATGCAAGGTGGCGCCGGCACGTCGCGGAAGGACGTCGGCCGCGACGCCTTCTCGCAATCATCGGCCAACATCACCTTCGAGGAAGAGGGCACTTTCAAGCTCGGCAACGCCCTGTTCCGCAAGAACTGGGTGTCGTCGCCATCTTCGACGCAGGCGTCGGACGGGCTGGGTCCGCTGTTCAACGAACGCGCCTGCCAGAACTGCCATCTGAAGGACGGCCGCGGTCGCCCGCCGCAAGGCGATACCGGCACCACCTCGATGTTCCTGCGGCTGGCGCGCGACGCCACCAGCGCCGAGGAAAAGTCGGCCATTGCCAACCGCGATCTGCCCAATTTCCCCGACCCGACCTATGGAACGCAGTTGCAGGAGGTGGCCGTGCCCGGCTTGCGCGGTGAAGGCCGGATGCGCGTCGATTATCGGGAACGGCAGGTGACGCTGGCGGACGGCACGGCGCTTTCCCTGCGCAAGCCCATCTACTCCGTCACCGATCTCGCCTACGGGCCGCTCGATCCGCGCACCACGCTGTCGCCGCGCCTGACGCCCCCGATGATCGGCCTTGGACTGATCGAGCAGATCGCGCCGGCTGACATTCTTGCTCATGCCGATCCGGAAGACCTTGACGGCGACGGCATCTCCGGCAAGCCGAACATCGTGCGTGACGCGCTGAGTGGCGAACCGACGCTAGGCCGTTTCGGCTGGAAGGCACAGACCGCAACGATCCGGCAGCAGGCGGCGGACGCCTTCGCCGGCGACATCGGCATCTCGACGCCGGAAGAATCAAAGCACTGGGGCGATTGCACCACCGCACAGGCAAAATGCCTGGCCATGCCGAATGGTGTGCAGGCGCGCCTCGGTCCCGTCGAGGCGCCGCCGCCGGTGATGGATCTAGTCACCTTCTATTCGCAGAACCTGGCGGTGCCAGCGCGCCGCGATCTCGCCGCGCCTGATGTGCTCGCCGGCAAGAAGCTCTTTTACGAGATCGGCTGCGTTTCCTGCCACACGCCGAAATTCGTCACTCGTCGGGATGCGCCTGACAAGGCGCAGGCCTTTCAGCTGATCTGGCCTTATTCCGATTTCCTGCTGCACGACATGGGACCCGACCTGGCCGACGGCCAGGCGGTGGGCGATGCGACGGGAAGCGAATGGCGCACCCCACCGCTGTGGGGCATCGGCCTCACCGAAATTGTCAACGGCAATTCCTTCTTTCTGCATGATGGCCGCGCGCGCAGCCTGACCGAGGCGATCCTGTGGCATGGCGGCGAGGCGCAGAAGGCGCGCGACCGCTTTGTCGCCGCCAACGGGGCCGAGCGCGATGCGCTGGTCAAATTCCTGGAGTCACTGTGATGCTGAAGCGCTCTGCATTGGTTCTCGTTCTTCCGCTCGCTCTGCTCGGCATTTTCCCCGCCGCGGCGGCGGTGAAAGCCTCCGACATCATCCAGCGGGCGGTCGACGGCTTTGTCCGTCCGGCCTATGCCAATCTGCACCAGCATGCGGAAGCGTTGACGCAAGCGATGCACAAGCTCTGTGAAGCGCCCTCGCAGGGGCAGCTCGATGCGGTGCGGGCCGAATTCTCAGCCACGGTCTATGCCTGGTCGTCGGTCGAAATCATCGGTTTCGGGCCGATCAAGGAGAACAATCGGCTGGAGCGCATCCTCTACTGGCCGGATCGCAAGAGCATAGGCCTGAAACAGGTGCAGGCGGCGCTGGCGGACAAGGATCCGACGGCAACCGATCCGAAACAACTGGCCGGCAAGAGTGTCGCCATGCAGGGGCTCGCCGCGCTGGAGTTCGTGCTTTTCGGCGACGGCGCCGACGCGCTGGCGGGCAAGGACGATCCCTATCGCTGCGCCTATGGCGCGGCGGTTGTCGGCAATGTCGAAACCATGGCTGGTGACGTCAGCGCGGCCTGGAACAAGCCGGACGGTTTTGCCGCGCTTTGGGCCAATCCGGGACCGCAGAACGCACTCTACCGCGACGGCAACGAAGCGGTCACCGAACTGGTCGGTGTTTTCATCAACGAGCTGGAAATGGTCAGGGATGTCCGCCTGAAAGGCTTCCTTGGCGGCAAGCCGGATGCGGACAAGCCGAAACAGGCGATCTACTGGCGCTCGCAAAACACCGCCAATGCGCTGGCCGGGAATCTCGCTGGGATCGATGCGCTGTTCCAAGCCTCGAAACTTGGCGATGCCCTACCGCCCGATGCACGCTGGGTGGCGGAATCCATCCACATCCAGCTGGTCAACGGCGTCGCCACCGCGAAATCCATTCAGCGTCCGATCGACAAGACGCTCGCCGACCCGGCCCTGCGCGAAAAGCTCGAGCATTTCGCGCTGATCACCTCCAGCCTGTCGACCCTGATCGGCACCAGGCTGACCGCCGAATTCGGCCTGACCGCCGGATTTTCGTCATTGGATGGGGACTGAGCATGCGCACCCCGCTCATCGATCGCCGGGATTTCCTGAGGGCCGCAGGCATAGGCTTCGCTGCGGCGATGGGGCCGTCGGCCTGGGCAAACACACTCGCGGCGGATGCCGTCTTCGCCAGTGCTTTCGTCAAGCGTGACGGTGGTTTTGGCGTCGCCGTCCTATCAGAGTCCGGCAAGGTGCTGCATGCGATCGACCTGCCCGATCGCGGCCATGACGTCACCTTCGATCGCCTGTCGAAGCGTTCGGTGGTCTTTGCCCGCCAGCCCGGTACCTTCGCCGTGGTGTTCGACCACACCGGGCGCGATGCCCCGCAGACCATCGCCAGCATCACCGGCCGGCATTTCTTCGGCCATGGCGTCTTCTCGCCCGACGGCGCCCTGCTCTATGCCACCGAGAACGATTTCGACAATGCGGCCGGCGTCGTCGGCGTCTACGATGCACGCGCCAAATTCAGCCGCATCGGCGAATTCCCGACCTATGGCGTAGGCCCGCACGAACTCCTGCTGATGGGCGACGGCCGGACGATCGCGGTCGCCAATGGCGGCATCGAGACTCATCCCGATTATGGCCGTGCCGAGCTCAACATCGCCACCATGAAGCCGTCCTACGTGCTCATCGACCGCGTCACCGGCGACCTCATCGAAAGGCATGAATTGGCGGCTTCCCTGCACCAGCTGTCGATCCGCCACATGGATACCGACCCGTCCGGCACCATCTGGTTTGGCTGCCAGTACCGGGGGCCGGGCACGGATCGTCCGCAGCTGGTCGGCCGCGCCATGCGCGGCAAGGAGTTGCAGCTGCTCGACATGCCGCAGGACGTACTGTCCGGCTTCCGCAACTATATCGGCTCGGTCGCCGCCAACGCGACCGCCGGCACCGTCGCCGTGTCGTCGCCCGAAGGCAATTCGCTCGTCGTGATCGACGCGGCCGGCGGTCGGATCGTCTCGTCCAGCGCGCTGGTCGAGGTCTGCGGCCTGGCGCCGGATGGATCGGGCTTCATGGCCACCACCGGCGCCGGCGAGATTGTCGAGGGCAGCGGCGCGACACGGTCAGAGCCGGATTATGTCTGGGACAACCACATGCTGCGCATCGAACAGGGCTGACGGCGCGCTGGCGGAACCGAAGCCGCTTAACAAATTATGCTTGCGGTGGCGCGCCCTGGCGGGCACAGGGAAGTGTTTCTCGGAACCGGTCGTTTCATGAAAGTGCTTGCCATCGACTGTGCTGCCAGCCTCTGCGCCGCCTGCGTCTACGACGCGGCGGCCGGGCGGGAGCTTGGCCGCGCGGTGCTCGATCTCGGCAAGGGTCATGCCGAGCACCTGATGGCCGTCATCGCGGAGGCGCTGAACGCCGCCGAAACCGACTATCCCGGCCTGGGCGCCATTGCCGTTTCCGTCGGCCCCGGCTCCTTCACCGGTGTGCGTGTTGGTGTCTCCACTGCGCGTGGCCTGGCGCTGGCGCTGAAGATCCCGGCGATCGGCGTGACGACGCTCGAAGCGCTGGCCACCGAGGCGGCGGCGACATTTCGCGGCCGCGCCGTGCTGGCGGCGTTGGATGCCGGTCGCGAGGAAATCCACGCGGCACTGTACGACAAAGCGTTAGTTTTGACTTACGGTCCGGCAGTAGCCACTCTGCCTGAAGCCACTGCCTTGGCGATGGATAATTCTGCGGTGCTGGCCGGCACCGCGGCGGCACGGATTGCGGGCCTAGCCGGGCTTGGGCTCGATATCGGGCCACAGACAGCGACCGCCGATATACTCATCTACGCCCGCCTGGCTGTGGCCAAGGGCGAGGGCGAGAGGCCTAAACCGCTATATTTGCGCGGCGCGGACGCCAAGCCGCAGGCAGGGTTCATTTTATCAAGGCAACAAAATTGATGCGCATACCTTTTCTGCAGCCGCGTCGTCGGGACTATGCTCTCGAGCCGCTCAGGATCACCGACAGCCCCGCGGTTTCGTTGCTGCATCGCGAGGATTTCGTCCGGCCGTGGACCGACGGCGAGTTCGCCGCCCTGCTCGAGCACAACACCGTGTTCGGTTACGCCGCTCGCGAGACCGGGCAGGGCGCCAAGCCGCCCGTCGGTTTCGTGCTGGCCCGTCTTGCCGCCGGCGAGGGCGAGATCCTGACGGTCGCGGTGGCACGACCGCACCGCCGCCAGGGACTGGGCTGGCAGTTGATGGACGCGGTGCTGCGCGAACTGCACGCCCAGCGCGCCGAAGCGCTGTTCCTCGAGGTCGACGAGACCAACGTCGCCGCCATTGCCCTCTACCGTCGCTTGGGCTTCCGCGAAGTCGGCAAGCGCCCGGACTACTACAAGTCGCCCGATCGCGGGCCGACCGGCGCGCTTGTCATGCGCCGCGATCTTCGCTAGCCAGAGGTCGGGTAGGCGCAGGACAGCATGATCGCAAAAATCAGGATTTTCCTGGCCCTGGGCCTTGTCGTCGCCAGTTCGCTGGTCCTGGTGCCGTTGCAGATCCTGTCGATGAAGACCGGCTGGTGGCCGGAAACCGTTATTCTCAAGATCTGGCACAGGCTGATCCTCAGGGCGCTCGGCATGCGCGTCCATGTCAACGGAATGCTGTCCGACAAGCGCCCGTTGCTGGTTGCCTCCAACCACATCTCCTGGACCGACATCATGGTGCTGGGCTCCTTTGCCGATGTGAAGTTCATCGCCAGGGCCGATATGGAAGGCTGGCCGCTGATCGGCATGCTGTCGAAACTGCAGCGCACCGTCTTCATCGAGCGTGAACGCAAGCGTTCTTCCGGCGACCAGGCAAGCGAGATCGCCAATCGCATGGCCAAGGGCGATGCCATGGTGCTGTTCGCCGAGGGATCGACCGGTGACGGCAATGCCGTCCTGCCGTTCAAGAGCACGTTGTTCGGTGCGGCCTCGATGGCGCTTTCGGAGGGCGCGGCCGAGCAGGTGTTCATCCAGCCGGTGGCGATCGCCTATACGCGCCTGCACGGCGTGCCGCTCGGCCGCCGCCACCGGCCCATCTCGGCCTGGATCGGGGATGAGGACCTGATGCCGCATCTCAAGGTGCTGATGGCGGAAGGCGCGCTTGACGTCGAGGTCCATTTCGGCGAGCCGGTCGCCTTTGCCAAGGGCTCGAACCGCAAGGAAACGGCCAGGCTGATGGAAAGCCAGGTGCGCGAGATGATGCAGGCGGCACTCGCCGATCCGCGCCCGAGCCGCTAGAGCACGGGTCGTGCGCCTCCGGGCACATGCCGAGAATCGTCTGTTTTTTGTCACGGAAAGGCGCTAGAAGCCGCCGGATGGACTTGAACACGATTGAAAGCGACGACATCGGCACCGCGGCCGGACAGCCGGCGGTGCGCGCCACGGCAGCGAAAAAGGTCTTCATAAAGACCTATGGCTGCCAGATGAACGTCTATGATTCACAGCGCATGGGCGATGCGCTGGCCGCCGACGGCTACACCGCGACCGATGCCATCGACGAGGCTGACCTGGTGCTGCTCAACACCTGCCACATCAGGGAGAAGGCGGCGGAAAAGGTCTATTCCGAGCTCGGCCGCATCCGCGACATGAAGGCGGAGCGCGCCATTGCCGGCCGCGAAATGCTGATCGGCGTCGCCGGCTGCGTGGCGCAGGCCGAGGGTGCCGAGATCATCAAGCGCTCGCCGGCTGTCGACCTGGTCATCGGGCCGCAGACCTATCACCGCCTGCCCGACGTGCTGGCGCGGGTGCGCGGCGGCGAGAAGATCGTCGAGACAGACTACGCCATCGAAGACAAGTTCGACCATCTGCCACAGCCCAAGCGCGCCGAGGTCATCAAGCGCGGCGTCACCGCCTTCCTCACCGTGCAGGAAGGCTGCGACAAGTTCTGCACCTTCTGCGTCGTGCCCTATACGAGGGGCTCGGAAGTGTCGCGGCCGGTGGCGCAGATCGTCGCCGAGGCCGAACGCCTGGCCGAAGCCGGCGTGCGCGAGGTGACGCTGCTCGGCCAGAACGTCAATGCCTGGCACGGCCAGGGCGCGAACGGCGAGGAATGGGGCCTTGGCCGCCTGCTGTTCCGGCTGGCCGAAATCCCCGGACTGGCGCGGCTGCGCTACACCACGAGCCACCCGCGCGACATGGATGACGAGCTCATATCAGCCCACCGCGACCTGCCGTCGCTGATGCCTTATCTGCATCTGCCGGTGCAATCGGGGTCCGACCGCATCCTCAAGGCGATGAACCGCAGGCATACGGCCAGGGATTATCTGGCGCTGCTCGATCGCATTCGTGCCGCGCGGCCCGACATCGCCTTGTCCGGCGACTTCATCGTCGGCTTCCCCGGCGAGACGGAGGCCGATTTCGAGGC
>NZ_PNOT02000393.1 GCF_002879535.1 Mesorhizobium intechi | reverse complement strand
GTTGTAAGCCGCACCGAAAATGCGGAATTCAGGGAAATGTTTGCCGGCGGCGATGAGGCGTCGAAGCAACTGGCCCCGCAATATGCGGCGCTCGCCGACGAAGTCGGCTGCGGCTTCTTCGATGCCGGGACAGTGGCGCAAACCACACCGCTCGACGGTGTCCATCTCGATGCCGAAAACACGCGAAACATCGGCAAGGCGCTGACATCGGTCGTGCGCGTCATGCTGGAATTGTGATTGAAGGAGAGAATCCGTGGCTGAGAACTACGACGTCATCATCATCGGGTCCGGCCCGGGCGGCTATGTCACGGCGGTGCGTTCCGCTCAGCTCGGCTTCAAGACGGCGATCGTCGAGCGCGAGCATCTCGGCGGCATCTGCCTCAACTGGGGCTGCATACCGACCAAGGCATTGCTGCGTTCGGCCGAGATCATGCACTATTCCGACCACCTGAAGGACTACGGCCTGAAGCTCGACGGCAAGGTCAGCGTCGACACGTCGGCCGTCGTCGACCGCTCGCGCAAAGTCTCGCTGCGGCTCAATGGCGGCGTTGCCTTCCTGATGAAGAAGAACAAGGTCGACGTCATCTGGGGCGAAGCCAAGCTGTCGAAGCCCGGTGAAGTCATCGTCTCCAAGACGGCCAAGAAGCCGATGGAGCCGCAGCCGCCGGTGCCGAAGGGTGTCAAGGGCGAGGGTACCTACACCGCCAAGCACATCATTCTGGCAACCGGTGCGCGGCCGCGCGCGCTGCCCGGCATCGAGCCGGACGGCAAGCTGATCTGGACCTATTTCGAGGCGATGGTGCCGAAGGAGATGCCGAAGTCGCTGCTGGTGATGGGCTCGGGCGCCATCGGCATCGAGTTCGCCTCCTTCTACCGCACCATGGGCGCGGAGGTGACGGTGGTCGAGCTGCTGCCGGCGGTGATGCCGGTGGAGGACGCGGAGGTCTCCAAGTTCGCGCAAAAGCAGTTCGAGAAACAAGGCATGAAGATCATCCTTGAAGCCAAGGTGACCAAGGTCGAGAAGGGTGCCAATTCGGTCACCGCGCATGTCGAGATGAAGGACGGCAAGGTCGAGAAGATCACCGCCGACCGCATGATCTCCGCCGTCGGCGTCCAGGGCAATATCGAGAATCTCGGCCTTGAAGCGCTCGGCGTGAAGACCGAGCGCGGCTGCATAGTCGTCGATGGTTACGGCAAGACCAATGTACCGGGCATCTACGCCATCGGTGACGTCGCCGGCCCGCCTATGCTTGCCCACAAGGCCGAGCATGAGGGCGTCGTGTGCATCGAGAAGATCGCCAATTTCCCCGGCGTGCACGCCATCGACAAGCTCAAGATTCCCGGCTGCACCTACTGCAATCCGCAGGTCGCCTCCGTCGGCCTGACGGAAGCCAAGGCCAAGGCCGAAGGCAAGGATATCCGCGTTGGCCGCTTCCAGTTTGCCGCCAACGGCAAGGCGATCGCCCTTGGCGAGGATCAGGGCTTCATCAAGACCATCTTCGACAAGAAGACCGGTCAGCTGCTCGGTGCCCATATGGTCGGCGCCGAGGTGACCGAACTGATCCAGGGCTTTGTCGTGGCGATGAATTTGGAGACGACCGAGGAAGAGCTGATGCACACCATCTTCCCGCATCCCACGCTGTCGGAGATGATGAAGGAGAGCGTGCTCGACGCCTATGGCCGCGCCCTGAACGCATGATAGATTCGCCGCAAGAGACTCAGCCGCGAAAGCCCTGGGAGCTCGACGGCAAGGCAGTTCGTTTCCGCATGCATTCATACGCGCGCAAGGAGAAGGCATATGCACTTGAACGGCGTGGGCTGGATCGCAGCCATCATCATCGGCGGCCTGGCAGGCTGGCTCGCCGAAATGGTCATGAAGAGCAACACCGGAATTTTCATGAATATTATCATGGGCATCGTTGGCGCGGTCGTGTTGAACGCCATCCTGCAGGCGCTCAATTTCGGCCCATTCGGCGTGGGCTGGACCGCGTATCTGATCACCGGCTTCATCGGTGCCTGCCTGCTGATCTGGGTCGGTCGACTGGTGCGCCGCTAGTCGGTACCTTTCCCGGCTATGCGAAAACGGTTGTAGCGGCATGCGCCGCTGCTGCCTTTTTCTTTGTGTCGAAAAGTCCTAGATGACGATAAAGCGACGATCGCCGACAGGCGGTCACTAGAAAAGCCAGGGTTCAGATGGTTACTGTCCTCGACACGATCGCCAACGCGCCACGACTGCGGCACCCCGAGAAGGCCCACAAGCCCGACCAGGAGGTGTTGCGCAAGCCGGACTGGATCCGCGTCAAGGCGCCGGTCTCCAAGGGCTATGCCGAGACGCGCGAGATCGTGAAATCGCACAAGCTGGTGACTGTCTGCGAAGAGGCTGGTTGCCCCAACATCGGCGAGTGTTGGGAAAAGAAGCACGCCACCTTCATGATCATGGGCGAGATCTGCACGCGCGCCTGCGCTTTCTGCAATGTCGCCACCGGCATTCCGACCGCGCTCGACCGCGATGAGCCGGCGCGCGTCGCGCATGCCGTCAAGCAGATGGGGCTTAGCCACGTCGTCATCACGTCGGTTGACCGCGATGATCTTGCCGACGGCGGTGCGCAGCACTTTGCCGACGTCATCCGCGCGATCCGCGCGGCAACGCCGTCGACCACGATCGAAATCCTGACGCCCGATTTCCTGCGCAAGGACGGCGCCCTGGAGATCGTGGTGGCGGCCAAGCCCGACGTCTTCAACCACAATCTCGAAACCGTGCCGTCGAACTATCTGAAGGTTCGGCCGGGCGCCCGCTATTTCCACTCGATCCGGCTGTTGCAGCGGGTCAAGGAACTCGATCCGTCGATCTTCACCAAGTCCGGCATCATGGTAGGCCTGGGCGAGGAGCGGAATGAAATCCTGCAGTTGATGGACGATCTGCGCACGGCCAATGTCGACTTCATGACCATCGGCCAGTATCTGCAGCCGTCGAAGAAGCACCATCCGGTGATCCGCTTCGTCACCCCGGAAGAGTTCAAGTCCTTCGAGACGATCGGCCGGACCAAGGGTTTCCTGCTGGTGGCCTCGAGCCCGCTGACACGTTCATCGCACCATGCCGGCGACGATTTCGCCCGGCTGCGCGCGGCGCGGGAAGCGCAGCTCCAGAAATCGGTCTAGCGCTGGTCGCATGCCGAAATTCGAAGCCACCCGCCGCGTCGCCCATACGCCGCAGCAGATGTTCGCGCTGGTGGCCGATGTCGAGGCCTATCCGCAATTCCTGCCGCTTTGCGAAGCGCTGACGGTGCGCTCGCGCAAGGAGCGTGACGGACGTACCGTTCTCCTGGCCGACATGAGCATCGGCTACAAGGCGATCCGCGAGACCTTCACGACGCAGGTGCTGCTGAAGCCCGACGAGAACGCCATCGACGTGAAGTACATCGATGGTCCGTTCAAATATCTGAGCAACGTCTGGCGTTTCGAGCCCGATGGCGACGGCTGTGCGGTCCGCTTCTTCATCGACTATGAGTTCAAGAGCCGTATCCTGGGCGCGCTAATGGGCACCATGTTCGACCGTGCCTTCCGCATGTTCGCCGAGGCTTTCGAAAAGCGTGCAGACGTCATCTATGGGGTCGCGTCGTCGGCCTAATTCGGGCCAAGCGCTCGCAGTCCAAGTTCCAGGGCGTGCCCGACCGTCTCACGGCGGATGAAATCCCGGCCCTTGTCGGCAAACTGCCTGTGTTCGGCCGTCACGGTTTGGCCTTTCAGCCCGACGCCGAACCACACCAGGCCGACAGGCTTTTGCGCAGAACCGCCGCCAGGCCCGGCGATGCCCGTGACAGCAAGGGTTAGTTCCGCTCGCGAACGGGCAAGTGCTCCGGCCGCCATCTCGATCGCCGTCTCGCGGGACACCGCGCCGTGCGCCTCGAGCGTGGCCGCCGAGACACCAAGCATGTCCATCTTGGCGTCGTTGGAATAGGTGATGAACCCGCGATCGACCACGGCCGAGGAACCGGCGATGTCGGTCAGCGCGGCGATGATCATGCCGCCGGTGCAGCTTTCCGCGGTCGCCACCATGATGCCGCGTTCGCGGCAGGCCTCGAACAGGGCAATGGCCAGTTCGCTGTTGCTCACTCCGGCACCTCGCCGGGAAACACCACGCTGGCAGTGGCGATCGCCGCAATGCCTTCTTCGCGACCGACAAAGCCTAGTTTTTCGTTGGTTGTCGCCTTGATCGAGATGCGGTCGGCCGAAATCCCAAGCATCAGCGACAGGGCTGCCGTCATCGCCTCGCGATGCGGCCCCACGCGCGGCGCCTCGCAGATCAATGTGACGTCGGCATTTGCGATGCGGCCGCCGCGCTCGCGCACCACTTTCGCCGCGTGTTCGACGAAGATCCGCGACGCCGCACCTTTCCACCGCGGATCGGACGGCGGAAAGTGCGTGCCGATGTCGCCGGCGCCGCAGGTCGCCAGCAGCGCATCGGTCAAGGCGTGTAGGCCGACATCGGCATCGGAATGGCCGGACAGTTTCTTGTCATGTGGAATGGCGACGCCGCACAGTGTCACGTGATCGCCGGGCTCAAAGGCGTGGACATCGTAGCCGTTGCCGGTGCGGATGTCGGGGAAATGCGTGCCTCCGCTGGAGAGCCGCTGGTGTGCCATGGCGATGTCCCGTGCCCAGGTGAGTTTGACATTGTCCGGCGAGCCCGGAACGAGCTTGACTTGAATCTGCGCCCATTCGGCGATCGCCGCGTCATCGGTGAAGTCCAGCCTGCCTAGTTGGTGGGCCCTGTCGTGCGCGGCAAGGATTGGCCCGTAGGGAAAACCTTGCGGTGTTTGCGCCGCGTGCAGGCCGCTGCGGGAAACGGTTTCCGCGACCACGCCGGCCGCCGATTCTCGCTTGAGCGTGTCGGCGACGGGCAGGGCGGGTAACGCCCCCTCGTTCTCGCCGATGGCGGCGATGGTGCGGTCGATCAACTCCGCATCGACGAACGGGCGGACGGCGTCGTGAATCAGAACCTGGCCCGGCGCGTGGTCCTTCAGCGCCAACAGCCCGAGCCGAACGGACTCCTGCCTGGTCGGTCCGCCAATGATGGCAGTGACGCGCTGTGCCTGGGCGCCCGCCGCTTGCCGGAACAATTCGCGGTCGTCGGCGTGGATGGCGACGACGATCCGGCCGGTTCGCGGGTGGGCCAGAAACATTTCGAGCGTACGCGCAATGACAGCGCGGCCGCCAATGTTCTGGTACTGCTTGGGTCCGTTGGCCTGGCCGGCACGAGCGCCGCGGCCGGCGGCTACGATCACCACCGCAACCCCACCTGTCGCGCTCGAGTTTTCACTTCCGTCAGTCATGGCGATTGGCTTAGCGCACGATCCCCAAAAGTGTAATTGGTTTTCCGAAAAGATCGTGCGTCAAATATGAACTCCAAAGCCTCCTTCACACGCCTTGAGGGACGCGCGGTCGCCTTGGTCACGGCAAATCCCAAGGGCCTGGAATTTTCCCAATTGCGCCTCAATGTGACGTCATTCCGCGTTGCACATTGCCGCTGATATGGCTAGAGAATGTGCAACGAATGGACGTGCTTGGTTTTTGTGCATGGATAACGCAACCAGATTGGCCGCGCCTTTGAACGTCGGCGGCGTGGAAATCCGCAACCGCGTATTTCTCGCGCCGATGTCGGGAATAACCGACGAGCCTTTCCGGCAGCGCGCCCATGCGCATGGCGCGGGCCTGGTGGTCTCCGAAATGGTGGCAAGCGGCGAACTCGCCAAGGGCAGGGCCGGCTTCGACCTGCGCATACGGCATTCCGGCCTGCCGGTCCATATGGTGCAGCTAGCCGGCCGCGAAGCGACCCACATGGCCGAGGGCGCACGGATCGCCGCAGGCGAGGGCGCCGACATCATCGACATCAACATGGGCTGCCCGGCCAAGAAGGTCACCGGTGGTTATGCGGGCTCTGCATTGATGCTGGATCTTGACCATGCGCTTTCGCTGATCGAGGCCGTGGTCAGCGCGGTCAAGGTACCGGTGACGGTCAAGATGCGGCTCGGTTGGGATGAAGCCGCGCTCAATGCGCCCATCCTCGCGCGCCGTGCCGAGCAGGCGGGCGTCAAGATGGTGACGGTGCATGGCCGCACGCGTTGCCAGTTCTACCAGGGCAAGGCCGACTGGCGCGCCATCGCTCGCGTCAAGGAAGCCGTGTCCATTCCGGTCGTTGCCAATGGTGATGTCTGCTCTCCGGCCGAGGCGGCCGCCATTCTCGACCAATCGGGTGCCGATGCGGTGATGGTCGGCCGTGCGCATTACGGCGCGCCCTGGATCGCCGGTGGCATCGTGGCAGCGGAGGCGGGCCAAACGGCGGCCGACGTTCCGCAGACTCCCGCTGCTCTGGCCGACTATATCGTTGGCCATTACGAGGACATGCTGACACTTTATGGCGTCGAGAGTGGTTTGCGCCAGGCACGCAAGCATCTGGGTTGGTATCTCGATCGCCATGCTGTTGGCGTCGCCGACGACCACCGAAAGGCCATCCTGACGACGTTCGATCCAGCCCGCGTCGTTGCCTTGCTGCGCAATGTGCTTTCGCGCGATCCGCACCCCTTGGACCTGCGGAGCGCCGCATGAACGCCACCGCTGGCCAGGGAACTGAAATGTTGGATGCCGCCCAGATCGTCCTCAACACCATCCGCCGCCCGGTGATCATGATCAGCGAGGACGGGTTCATCACTTTCGCCAATGCCGATGCCGAGGACTTCTTTCGCTCCAGCGCGACCATGCTGGCGCGCAACACCCTGTCCAAGCTCGTCCCCTTCGGCAGCCCGCTGCTGACCCTGGTCGATCAGGTGCGCGAGCGTCGGGCTCCGGTCAACGAGTATCGGGTCGACGTGTCGTCGCCACGCCTCGGCATCGAGAAGGTCGTCGATCTCTATGTCGCACCCGTGTCGGAATTCCCGGGCTCCGTCGTGGTCATGTTCCAGGAACGGTCGATGGCCGACAAGATCGACCGGCAGATGACGCATCGCGGTGCCGCACGCTCTGTGACCGGCCTGGCGGCGATGCTCGCCCACGAGATCAAGAACCCGCTCTCCGGCATCCGCGGCGCCGCGCAACTGCTCGAACTGTCCGCCTCCGACGAAGACCGCGCACTGACCCGGCTGATCACCGACGAGACGGACCGCATCGTCTCGCTGGTCGATCGCATGGAGGTGTTTTCCGACGAGCGGCCGATCGATCGCTACCCCGTCAACATCCATGTCGTACTCGACCATGTGAAGGCGATCGCAAAGAACGGTTTTGCGAAGAAAATCAGGATATTGGAGGACTATGATCCATCATTGCCTCCGGTATTCGCCAATCGCGACCAGCTGATCCAGGTTTTCCTGAACCTGGTCAAGAACGCCGCCGAGGCAATCGGCAGCGACCCGCATGGCGAGATCGTGCTGTCGACCGCGTTCCGGCCGGGCATCCGCGTTTCGGTTCCAGGCACGCAGGACCGTGTGTCGCTGCCGCTCGAATTCTGCGTGCGCGACAATGGCTCCGGTGTCTCGGAGGATATACTGCCGATCCTGTTCGATCCCTTCATCACCACCAAGCCGAACGGCTCGGGGCTGGGGTTGGCGCTTGTCGCCAAGATCGTCGGCGAGCATGGCGGCATCATCGAATGCGAATCGACCCCGCGCGGGACCACCTTCCGCATCCTGATGCCGGCCTGGAAGGAAACCCCGTTCGGCGCTGAAGAGGACGGTGAAGGAGACCGCAAATGACCGCTCGCGGCAATATTCTCGTCGCCGATGACGATGCGGCGATCCGCACCGTGCTCAACCAGGCTCTCTCGCGCGTCGGCCACGAGGTGCGCGTCACGTCCAACGCCTCGACCTTATGGCGCTGGGTGGCGGCGGGCGAGGGCGACCTTGTCATCACCGACGTCGTGATGCCGGACGAGAACGCCTTCGACATGCTGCCGCGCATCAAGAAGGCGCGGCCGGAGCTGCCCGTCATCGTCATGAGCGCCCAGAACACGTTCATGACGGCAATCCGTGCATCGGAGACGGGCGCCTATGAATATCTGCCGAAACCGTTCGACCTGACCGAACTGCTCAATATCGTCAACCGGGCGCTGTCGGAGCCCCGCCGGCCGAAGATCGACGCGCGGCCCGATGAGCAGCCCGAAACGATGCCGCTGGTCGGCCGCTCGGCGGCCATGCAGGACATCTATCGCATGCTGGCACGGATGATGCAGACCGACCTGACGGTGATGATCTCGGGCGAATCCGGCACCGGCAAGGAACTCGTGGCGCGCGCGCTGCATGAATATGGCCGCCGTCGCGGCGGGCCGTTCGTTGCCATCAACATGGCGGCAATTCCGCGCGACCTGATCGAGTCGGAACTGTTCGGCCACGAGAAGGGCGCTTTCACAGGCGCCCAGAACCGCTCCACCGGCCGCTTCGAGCAGGCCGAAGGCGGCACGCTGTTCCTCGACGAGATCGGCGACATGCCGATGGAGGCGCAGACGCGCCTGCTGCGTGTGCTGCAGCAGGGCGAATACACGACGGTCGGCGGCCGCACGCCGATCAAGACGGATGTGCGCATCGTAGCAGCCACCAACAAGGATCTGCGCACCCTGATCAACCAGGGACTGTTCCGCGAGGACCTGTTCTATCGTCTCAACGTCGTTCCCCTGAGACTGCCGGCATTGCGCGAGCGTTCCGAGGACGTGCCCGATCTCGTGCGCCACTTCTTCAAGCTCGGCGAGATGGAAGGGCTGCAGACCAAGCGCATCTCGTCCGGCGGCATCGAACTGATGAAGCGCTACCCGTGGCCGGGCAATGTGCGCGAACTGGAAAACCTCGTTCGCCGACTGGCCGCGCTCTATTCACAGGATGAGATCTCCGCCGAAATCATCGAGGCGGAGTTGAAGACTGGCGAGCGCCCCGTGGTCCCCGGCGGCGGCAACCTCATTCCCGATGACCTCTCCATCGGCCAGGCGGTGGAGCATTTCCTGCAGCGCTATTTCGCCTCGTTTGCCGGCGAATTGCCGCCCGCCGGGCTCTACCAGCGCATCCTGTCCGAAGTCGAATATCCGTTGGTCCTGGCCTCGATGACGGCAACCCGCGGCAATCAAATCAAGGCCGCGGAGCTGCTGGGGCTGAACCGCAACACGCTGCGCAAGAAGATTCGCGAACTGGGCGTCAACGTCTATAAATCGTCGCGACCGGGCTGAGCGCTGATCTGACGCACTCTTTTCAGGGGACTGAGCGGCGAAAGATTTCCGCCATTGTCACACTTGTTGCATAATCGCCACAATGCGTTGCATAGATCGGACGCAATCATTGGCTCCCAGACGGCGACATGGCTCCGCAGGCACCTGTACTCAACCAACCGCTATTCAGCGAACCCGGCGCGCGCGACGGGCGCCGCTTGCTGGCGCTGCCCGGCGTGGTGGCGGTCGTCGGCGCGCTGGTCATGGCGGCCATTTCATTCACCATCCTGGTCGGCGCGACGCCGATCGCGCCCGACGCCAGGACGACCTGGGCGCTGATCGCGCTCAACGCCGCTTTCGTGCTGTTCCTCATGGCGCTGGTCGGGCGCGAGGTCCACCGCATCGTCATGGCGCGCCGGCATGGCAAGGCGGCCTCGCGGTTGCATGTGCGCATCGTTGCCATGTTCGCGCTGGTTGCCGCCATTCCCGCCATCATGGTGGCCATCATCGCCTCGATCACGCTCGATATCGGCCTCGATCGCTGGTTCGAGATTCGCACCAAGACGATCGTCAATTCCTCGCTATCGATCGCCGATGCCTATGTTCAGGAAAATGCCCGCAACTTGCAGGGCACGACGCTGTCGATGGCCTATGATCTCGACGCGTCGCGAACACTCTACGGCCTTGATCGTACAGGCTTTCTCGACCTCCTGAACAAGGAGGCGGTGGGCCGGTCGCTGGCTCATGCGGCGCTGATCAAGCCGGACGGTTCGTTCGTCATGAGCGCGCAGACCGATGCCGATTTCGCCATGCCGGAACCGCCGGAAGGCGCGGTCAGCAGCGCCACCGACGGCAAACCGGTGCTGATAGAACCGCGCACCCGCAACATCATGGGCGCCATCGTCAAGCTGCGCGAGATCGAGGGTCTCTACCTCTACACCATCCGCCTTGTCGATCCCGAGGTGATCAAGGCGCGGCAGATCGTCAGGTCCAACACCGACGAGTATCGCAATCTCGAGGACAACAGGCGCACCTCGCAAGTGGCCTTCGCGCTGCCCTATCTGTCGCTGACCCTGATCATCATCCTGTCGGCAATCTGGACCGGCATCGCGGTCGCCGACCGTCTAGTGCGGCCGATTCGCCAGCTCATCGGCGCTGCCGACGAGGTGGCGACAGGCAATCTTGACGTCGCGGTTCCGGTCAGGCCCTCCGACGGCGACGTCGCCTCGCTGGGCGACACCTTCAACAAGATGCTGTTGGAACTGAAATCGCAACGCAACGAGATCCTGTCGGCAAAGGACCTGATCGACGAACGGCGGCGCTTTTCCGAAGCCGTGCTTGCCGGTGTCACGGCCGGCGTCATCGGCGTCGATCCCTATGGCATTATCACCATCGTCAACCGTTCGGCCGAAGCGATGCTGGCCATCTCCGCCAGTGCCGCGCTCGGGCAGAACCTTTCCGCCATTCTGCCGCATGTGGGCCGTGTCTTCGAGATCGGCCGCCAGTCGGGCAAACCCGTCTACCGAGAGCAGGTGACGTTTTTCCGCGCCGGCACGGAGCGCACTTTCAACGTGCAGATCACCGTCGAGGCGGGCGATGACGGCTCGGAGGAGAAATCCTACGTCGTGACCGTCGACGACATCACCGATCTGGTCCAGGCGCAGCGTTCCTCCGCCTGGGCCGATGTGGCGCGCCGCATCGCCCACGAGATCAAGAACCCGCTGACGCCGATCCAGCTTTCGGCCGAGCGCATCAAGCGCCGCTATGGCAAGGTCATCACCGAAGACCGTGAGGTTTTCGACCAGTGCACCGACACCATCATCCGGCAGGTCGAGGACATCGGCCGCATGGTCGACGAATTCTCCGCCTTCGCGCGGATGCCCAAGCCCGAGATGAAGGCCATCGATCTGCGCGAATCGCTGCGTGAGGCGTCCTTCCTGGTCGAGGTCAGCCGCGCCGACATCACCTTCGAGCGGATTTTCGGCAACGAACCGCTCAAGGGCACGTTCGACAGCCGCCTTTTGGCGCAGGCTTTCGGCAATGTGATCAAGAACGCCGCCGAGGCGATCGACGGACTGGAACAAAAGGACGGTTCGCACGGCATAATCCGGATTCAAGCCGGCCGTCAGAATGGCGCGATTCGAATCGACGTCATCGACAATGGCAAAGGCCTGCCGCGGGAGAATCGCCAACGGTTGCTCGAGCCCTATATGACCACGCGCGAGAAGGGCACCGGACTTGGTCTCGCCATCGTCAAGAAGATCGTGGAGGACCATGGCGGCAGGCTGGAACTTCATGATGCGCCCGCGGACTTTCATGGCGGCCGCGGGGCGATGATCAGCATCATCCTGCCGCCCGCGGCCGTCACGCCGTTGCGCGGCGAAGGCAAGACGGAACTCGAACGAGAAACTGAAAAGGTCGGTAATGGCGTCTGATATTCTCATCGTCGATGACGAGGAAGACATCCGCGAGCTCGTCGCAGGCATACTGAGCGACGAAGGTCACGAAACCCGTACGGCATTTGATGCCGACAGCGCGTTGGCGGCCATTGCCGACCGGGCGCCGAGGTTGATTTTCCTCGACATCTGGCTGCAGGGCTCGCGCCTGGACGGGCTGGCGCTGCTCGACGAGATCAAGACCATGCATCCCACCTTGCCGGTGGTGATGATCTCCGGTCACGGCAACATCGAAACGGCGGTCTCGGCCATCCGCCGTGGCGCCTATGATTTCATCGAGAAGCCGTTCAAGGCCGACAGGCTGATCCTCATCGCCGAGCGTGCATTGGAAACCTCGAAGTTGCGGCGCGAGGTTTCCGACCTCAAGCAGCGCAGCGGCGAGACTTTCGACCTGATCGGCATGTCGTCGGCGATGAGCCAGCTGCGCCAGACCATCGAGCGCGTCGCGCCGACCAACAGCCGTGTCATGATCATCGGCCCGTCCGGATCGGGCAAGGAACTGGCGGCGCGCGCCATCCACACGCTGTCGGCCCGCAAGGGCGCGCCGTTCGTGACGCTGAGCGCTGCCAACATCACGCCGGAGCGCATGGAGATCGAACTGTTCGGCACCGAATCGAACGGCGTCGAGCGCAAGGTCGGCGCGCTGGAAGAAGCCCATCGCGGCATCCTCTACATCGACGAAGTGGCCGACATGCCGCGCGAGACGCAGAACAAGATCCTGCGCGTGCTGGTCGAGCAGCAGTTCGAGCGGGTAGGGGGCACCAAACGGGTCAAGGTCGATGTCCGGATCATCTCCTCGACCTCGCAGAACCTCGAAGCCATGATCGCCGACGGACGTTTCCGCGAGGATCTCTACCATCGCCTGGCGGTGGTTCCGGTGATGGTGCCGGGGCTGGCCGAACGGCGCGAGGATATTCCCTATCTCGTC
Organism: Mesorhizobium intechi; assembly: GCF_002879535.1. GTDB lineage: Bacteria > Pseudomonadota > Alphaproteobacteria > Rhizobiales > Rhizobiaceae > Mesorhizobium > Mesorhizobium intechi. The sequence goes on along the minus strand of NZ_PNOT02000393.1, from coordinate 6,267 downwards.
GACAATTTCATGAAGCAGATCGCTCGCCAGGCCGGCATCAAGCCTCGCCGTATCGGCGACGACGCGCTTGCCGTGCTGCAGGCGCACAATTGGCCGGGCAACGTGCGCCAGCTGCGCAACAATGTCGAAAGGCTGATGATACTGGCGCGCGGCGACGACGTCGATGCGCCGATCACCGCGGATCTTCTGCCGTCGGAGATCGGCGATGTCATGCCACGCACGCCGAATCAGTCCGATCAGCACATCATGGCGCTGCCGCTGCGCGAGGCGCGTGAACAGTTCGAGAAGGACTATCTGATCGCCCAGATCAACCGCTTTGGCGGCAACATCTCGAAGACCGCCGAGTTCATCGGGATGGAGCGCTCGGCTCTGCACCGCAAACTGAAGTCGCTGGGCGTCTGACGCGCGGGACCTGTGCTGAACCGCGCCTGGCCCAAGCATTTGCCGGTTACGGCGGCGGCGGAATCGCATAAGAAAGCCCGAGATTTTTCAGGGGTCGCTAATGCCGCGCATTGCCTATGTCAACGGGCGCTATGTCGTTCACGCGAACGCCTCCGTACATATAGAGGATCGCGGCTATCAGTTCGCCGATGGCGTCTATGAGGTCTGCGAGGTGGCGCGCGGCTTCATTGTCGACATGCCGCGCCATCTTGCCCGGCTCAACCGCTCGCTGACCGAACTGTCGATCACATGGCCGGTCGCGCGCAACGTCCTGCCGCTCATCCTGCGCGAAGTGGTCAACCGCAACCATGTCGTCGACGGCCTGGTCTATGTACAGGTAACGCGCGGTGTCGCCAGTCGCGATTTTGTTTTCCCGTCGGCCGACACCAAGCCGTCACTGGTGGTCACTGCCAGAAAGGCTGATCCGGCGGCTGGAGCAAAGCGGGCGGAGACCGGGATCGCGGTCATTACCGTGCCAGAGAATCGCTGGGACCGGGTCGATATCAAGACCGTCGGACTGCTGCCCAATGTATTGGCCAAGCAAAAAGCCAAGGAAGCCGGCGCGCAGGAGGCATGGTTCGTCGACACCGAAGGCAACGTCAAGGAAGGCGGCTCGTCCAATGCCTGGATCGTCACCAGGGACGGCGTCCTGGTTACCAGACCAGCCGATCACGGCATCCTGCGCGGCATCACCCGCACGACCATGTTCGAAGTTGCGGCAAAGCTGGGCCTGAAGATCGAAGAGCGCGGTTTTTCCGTCACCGAGGCCAAGGCGGCGCGCGAGGCGTTCATCAGTTCCGCGACGACGATTGCCATGCCGGTCGTGGCCATTGACGGCGATCCTGTGGCCAATGGGCACCCCGGCTCAGTGACACTTTCGTTACGGCAGGCCTTTTTTGACATTGCGGAAAAAAGTCCAGCCTGATAACCGCACAGGTGGAATGAACATCAATATATCTCGTTCTGCTTGTCGTTACTGACGACAAGACGGTGTTTGCGTGCTTGACATGTGCCCGACAATTTGGCGCATTGGCTTGCAAACCGAAGGGGATCGGCGAAAGACAAGAACAATGGCGGAACGATCGCAAAACCTTCAGGACCTGTTCCTGAATTCAGTTCGCAAGAGCAAGAACCCGCTCACCATCTTCCTCATCAACGGCGTGAAGCTGACCGGCGTGGTCACTTCGTTCGACAATTTCTGTGTGCTGCTGCGCCGCGACGGTCACTCCCAGCTCGTCTACAAGCACGCCATTTCCACGATCATGCCGAGCCAGCCGGTTCAGATGTTCGATGGCGAGGAAAGCCAGGGCGCCTGATTGGCACGTGAGAAGGACGCGGACGGCACGGTTCGCGGAAAACCAGCGCATCATCCCGGGACGGAAGCCAAGGGGCCGACCCGGGCTGTCGTCATTGTGCCCGTGCTTACCCGTCAGCCGCGTGGCGACGATGACACAAACCGCCCGCGGCTGACGCGTTCGGCCGATGCTCGCCATGACGAGGCGGTCGGCCTTGCGCGCGCCATCAATCTCGACCCTGTCCAAACCGCTATCGTGACGGTCAACGATCCGCGTCCAGCCACCTTGCTCGGCAGCGGCAAGGTCGAAGAGTTCGCCCAAATCGTAAAGGACAACGACGCCGAACTGGTGATCGTCGACCATCCGCTGACCCCGGTGCAGCAACGCAATCTCGAGAAGGAACTGCATGCAAAGGTTCTGGACCGAACCGGGCTGATCCTAGAAATCTTTGGCGAGCGCGCGCGTACCAAGGAAGGCACGCTGCAGGTCGAGCTTGCCCATCTCAACTACCAGAAGGGCCGCCTTGTGCGCAGCTGGACCCACCTTGAACGCCAGCGCGGTGGCGCTGGTTTCCTAGGCGGTCCCGGCGAAACCCAGATCGAATCCGACCGGCGGCAGTTGCAGGAAAAGATCATCAAGCTGAAGCACGAGCTGGAAACGGTGCGTCGTACCCGCGACCTGCACCGCGCCAAGCGCAAGAAGGTGCCGTTCCCGGTGGTGGCGATCGTCGGCTACACCAATGCCGGCAAGTCGACGCTGTTCAACCGGCTGACCGGGGCGGACGTGCTGGCGCAGGACATGCTGTTCGCCACGCTCGACCCGACGCTGCGCCGCGTGCGCCTGCCGCATGGCACCCCGATTATCCTGTCGGACACGGTCGGTTTCATCTCCGACCTGCCGACGCATTTGATCGCGGCTTTTCGCGCCACGCTGGAAGAGGTGGTCGAAGCGGATCTTGTCATCCATCTGCGCGACATTTCCGATCCCGACACGGCGGCGCAGGCCGAGGATGTCGAGCGCATCCTGGCCGACCTCGGTGTCGACGCCGGTGACACCAAGCGTGTGATCGAAGTGTGGAACAAGGTCGATCTGCTGGACGAAGGCAACAGGAGCCGCCTGCTTGCCGATGCCGCCGACGGCAGCAAGGGTCCGCCGATCGCCATATCGGCGGTGACCGGCGAGGGCATCGATGCGCTTAAGGCGCTCATCGAGACGCGCATGGCGGGCGAGCTCGAAGATCTGACGGTGACGATCGAGCCGGCACAGTTTGGCCTTGTCGATTGGCTGTATCGCAATGGCGATATCGTTTCGCGCACCGACAACGAAGATGGAAGCGCCACCTTCTCGCTAAAGGCTACACAAAGCGCCCGCGAAGAGATCGAAAACCGGTTGCGTCGCAAAAACCACGGCTAGGCCGGCGCAATTTTAGGAAAAATGTAAACGCGTTTCCGTCCCAAATTGCCGGTCTAAAGGCCTACTTCGCGCTCTTCGCTTCCTGCCAGAGCGCTTCCATCTCGTCCAGGGTGGCCTTCTCCAGTGTATTGCCGGACTTTTCAAGGGCCTGCTCGACATAGTGGAAGCGCGACCGGAATTTTTCATTGGTGCCGCTCAACGCGGCTTCCGAATCGAGCTTGAGATGACGGCCGAGATTGACGACGGCGAACAGCATGTCGCCGAACTCGTCCTTGATCGACGCCGTCTCGCCCTTCGCAAGAGCCTCGCGCAATTCGCCGATCTCCTCCTCGATCTTGTCGAGGATGGTGGCTGCCTCGCTCCAGTCGAAGCCGACACGAGCAGCCTTTTCCTGAAGTTTGAGCGCCCGTGTCAAAGCGGGCAGGGCGACCGGAACGCTGTCGAGAAAACCCTTGCCATTGTCTTCGGGGTCGAGGCCGCGCGCGAGACGGGCTTGCCGCTTCTCCGCCTTCTCCTCGGCCTTGATCTTCTCCCACATGCCCTTGGCCATGCCGGCGCCGCGGGCTTCCTCGTCGCCGAAGACATGCGGGTGGCGCCGGATCATCTTGGTGGTGATGGCCTGAACGACATCCGGGAAGGCGAATTCACCCGCTTCCTCGGCCATTTGCGCGTGGTAGACGACCTGCAGCAGGAGGTCGCCGAGTTCATCGCGCAGATCACCGAGGTCACCGCGCGCGATGGCGTCCGCCACCTCATAAGCTTCCTCGATCGTATAGGGCGCGATGGTCGAGAAATCCTGCTCGATGTCCCAGGGGCAGCCGGTCTTCGGCGCGCGCAGCGCGGCCATGATCTCGATCAGGCGCGAAATGTCTTTGGATGGCGTCATGCCGTGGATGCTATCCTGCGGCCCGACGCGCGGCCAACACTGTCAGCCGGCCAGCGGGCCTTGTCCACAGCTGAGCCGCTTCAGTCAAGCACGGAGACGATCGCCTTGGCGAGGTCGTCCATGCCGTCCTCCGGCAATCCAGCGACGTTGATGCGGCTATCGCCGACCATGTAGACGCCGTGCTCGGTACGCAACCGCTCGACCTGCGCTTCCGTGAGGCCAAGCCGCGAGAACATGCCGCGATGGCTGGCGACGAAGTCGAAACGGTCGGAGTTGGACTGCCGGCGCAGCGCCTCGGCGAAAGCCACGCGAAGCCTCAGCATGCGCAGGCGCATCTCTTCCAACTCGGCTTCCCAGTCGGCGCGCAGGCCTGCGTCCTCAAGCACGATGCGCACTGCGGCGGCGCCATGATCCGGCGGCATCGAATACATGGCGCGTGCCGCCGACAGCATCTGGCTCATCGCTACGTCGGCCTGCGCGCCGTCCCTGGCCAGGACCATCGCCGCGCCGACACGATCGCGATAGACCGCGAAGTTCTTCGAGCAGCTCGAGGCAACAACCATTTCCGGTACTTTCGCCGCCAGCAGGCGCAAGCCAAGAGCGTCGGCTTCGAGGCCATCGCCAAAGCCCTGATAGGCGATGTCGACGAACGGCAGCAGGCCGTGCTCGACGACCAGATCGGTGACGGCCTGCCACTGCGCCGCGTCGAGATTGGCGCCGGTCGGGTTGTGGCAGCAGCCATGCAGTAGCACCACGTCGCCGCTCTTGGCCGTCCGCAACGCCGCCAGCATGTCGTCGAAGCGAACAGCACCGGAGGCTGCGTCGAAATAGGGATATTCGCGGATCTGCAGGCCGGCGGCGCGCATCACCGGCATGTGGTTCGGCCATGTGGGGTCCGACAGCCAGATCGTGGCGTCCGAACGCGTCCGCTTGAGCAGCTCCGCCACCAGGCGAAGGGCACCGGACCCGCCGGGCGCCTGTGCCGCGCGGATGCGCGTCATGTCCGCGCCCGGGCCGAAGGCGAGCTTGGCCATCACCGCGTTGAAGCCGGTGTCGCCGGCGAGCCCGAGATAGGTCTTGGTGTCCTGGCCACCCAGCAGCCGCTTTTCCGCCTCACGCACGGCGCGCATCACCGGTGTCTTGCCGTCGCGATCCTTGTAGACGCCGACGCCGAGGTCGACCTTGTTGGGACGCGGATCGGCGCGATAGAGGCCGATCAAGGCCAGGATCTTGTCGGCGGGAGCTGGCTGCAGGTCTTCGAACATCGCAATGGTTCCGTTGGCGCGGCGGAGTGATACGCAAATCGAAGCCGCTTCGCCAGCGGTTTTAATTGCGCAAAACGGAGGGCAGCCCTCAGGGGCGCGGCCTTTCGAAACGATAGCGCCTGGTCCAATTGCAGCGTATGCCTCGCTGCGAAAGCGGTTCAAGGAATGACGGCCTCATGCTCGTACGGCTGACGATGATCTGCAACGGCGCAACGGCCGCGACCCGGCGGGGTTCGTTTCCGCTCGATGAGCCGCTGGAGCCGCGCTCGCTGACGCAGGCGAAGGCGATGCGCGGGACGCTGCGCCGCGCCGACCGCGCATGGACGGCGCCGGCGCTTCGCGCCCGCCAGACCGCCGAGGCGTTATCGCTGGACGCATCGGTCGAACCGCTCTTGGCCGACCAGGATTATGGAAGCTGGGCCGGGAAGGGTTTTGAGGAACAACAGCCCGGCGACATCGCCGCCTTGCTGACCGACCCCAACGCAGCGCCGCATGGCGGCGAGTCGCTGGCCGACGTTGGCCGCCGGGCTTCCGCGTTGATGGACAGCTTGATAGCCGAGCCTGGCCACACCATCGCGCTGACTCATGCCAGCGTCATTCGCACCGCGATCGTCCATGTTCTGGGTGCTCCGCTTGCCGCCTGTCGGAAGATTGATATCGAGCCGCTGAGCATCACCGATTTTCGCAGCGACGGCCACCGATGGGTGTTGCGCGCTTGCGGTGTGACTACACCCAAACCGACAAAACCACTTCGCCCCTAAGAGCGGGCGGGCGGGGGCTACGAGCGCAATCCTCCGGCGAACCGCCAAAAAATGGCGCGGGTCGGGATTAAAATCCCCACATGCTCCGTAAACAGGGCATGAAACGGTCGATGCCGCGCTTTGACATCATAGGACAGCTTGGATCGCTGCGGCGCTACGCGCAGTCGTTGACGCGCGACAGCGCGGATGCCGAGGACCTCGTGCAT
>NZ_PNOT02000088.1 GCF_002879535.1 Mesorhizobium intechi | reverse complement strand
ACCCTCGGGAGGAGGATAAGGGCTGACCGTTCGCTGGAGGTCGGGGAGGAGGTCGACCCCAGCGAAATTCCGTTAGATCGCCCGGCGGGCGATGACCTTGATTTCGTCGCGGACGATACCGAGATCATGCAGCTGGCGGTTCGAAAGGCGACCCAGCTCAGTAACCGTCTCGCGATATACGCGCCAGTTACGGTAGTTGCGGATCAGGTTCATTGTCGTTCTCTTTTCAGAAACTTGTTCGGACCATTCGCGGTCCGAAGAATTAGACCGCCTTGCGAGCGACGTAAGGGATGTCGCTGCGGCTGATGCCGAGGTCGGTCAGTTCGCGGTTGCTCAGGCGGCTCAGCTCGGACACGGTGTCCCTGTAGCGGCGCCAGTTGCGATAGTTGCGGATCAGGTTCATGGTAGTTCTCGTTTCGTCTTTCTTGCGGATCATTCCGTTTGTGTACGAACTATAAATAGGCGGGCTCATATCGATTTAAAAGCGCTATGGCTGCATGGCAGCAATGCAAATTGTGCAATGCAACATTAACGCGCCTTCACGGACCTGACACAAAGAAGCCAGAATCGGAAAGTGCCGTAACGTCAACGGTTTGGCTGGTTCGGCTGACAAAACGACCTGGCGGGGGATGCAGGATATGGCGGGCTATTCGACACGGGTCAGATCCGACATTGCGCGGTGGCTTCAGGCAGGCCTGATCGACGCCGCGACGGCCGATGCCCTGACGCGCGACGTCGAGGTCAATACGCGCAAATCACTCAGCTTCGGTTCGATCCTGGCCATGATGGCGGCCCTGCTGTTCGGCGCGGCCATCCTGATCTTCGTCGCCGCCAACTGGGACGCGATCCCGCGACTGGCGCGGGTCGCGGCACTGTTTGCCATCATCCTTGGCGGCTATGTCGGCGGCGCGGTGCTGAAGGCGCGCGACCATGCGGCGATCGGCGAAGCCCTGTGGATCGTGGCTGCCGCTGCCTTCGGCGGTTCGATTGCGCTGATCGGCCAGATGTATCATCTGTCCGGCGACGAGGCTTCGGCGCTCGTCACCTGGGGCGCCGGAACAGCGCTGGCGGCGGTCGCGCTGCGGTCGAACCCGCTGACCGTCGCCTCGGTCGGCATCGCCGACGCCTGGCTGTTCCTGAAGGGGTTCGGTTATTATAGCCGCAGTGCGTTTCCGCATGCCTTCGTCGGCATGGCCATCGTGCTGTTCGCCGTCTCGTTCTGGACCCGCAGCCAGGCCGCGCGGCACCTGATCATCCTCTCGCTGCTCTGCTATCTCGTGTTGTTGGCCGGGAATCATGCGACGTTGCCGGTGGCGATCCCTCTGGCCATCGTCTCCGCCGCGCTCTTCGCGGCTTCTGTCTTTGCACCGGAACCGGTCGACAGGATCGTGCAACTCGGCGGCCGGTTGCCTCTCCACGCTTTGCTTGGCTTTCTTACCGGCCTCGCCATCATCCAGTTCGAACTGGCCGACGAAAGCACCTACAATAGCGGTTTCGGCATTGCCTCGGTCGTCGCTCTGGCCGGCATCGTCGCCGCCATCGTGCTCGCGGGACGGGAGAGCCGTGGCCTGCGCTGGCTTGCCTATCTCGGCTTCGCCTTCGAACTCGCCATGCTCTATGTCGTCACCTTGCAGTCGATGCTCGACACGGCCGGGTTCTTCCTTGCCGCCGCGGTGCTGCTCGGCATCCTGGCGATCATCATCATCCGCGTCGAAAAACGCATGAAGGATCCGGCAACGGGGGGAGCCGCGGCATGATGATGACCGGGAAGAGGCTTGTTATCTCGGCGCTGGTGCTGGCGCTCGCCCAGATCGGATTCCTGAGCTGGATCATCGCCGGCCGGGCGGCGATCCTGCGCAGCGGCAAGGAAGTGCTGCTGAAGATCGAACCCGTCGATCCGCGCGATCTGCTGCGCGGCGACTACATCATCCTCGGCTACGATATTTCGCGCATTCCGGTGAAAATGATCGCCAACATTCCTGCCGGAAAATTCTCAAGCGACGATACGTCGATCGTGGTCCGGCTGAAAAAGGGCGCCGACGGGTATTGGACGCCGACCACCGCCTGGTTCGGCAAGGCGCCTGCGCCAGCCGCTGCCGACGAGGCTGATATTGCAGGCCATGTCGCCGAAGGCTGGGATCTGCGCGGCGAGGGCATGACCATTGCGCCGGACTATGGCATCGAACGGTTCTACCTGCCGGAAGGCGAGGGGATGGCGATCCAGAGCGACATGCGGGTGCGGCCGTTCGCGATACGGCTCGCCCTCGCTAATGACGGCACCGCGCAGATCAAGGCGCTGGTGGACGGTGACAAGACGCTGTTTGAGGAGCCGTTATATTAATAGCGATGGATTGCGGTCATCGGTGCGGTAAGAACCAAGAGACCAGAATCCCCTAGACTCAGGGATGAAGAATTCCGCGGATCAACTGCGCACCTTACTGGTTTCGGCGATGATTTTGGGATAGGGGCCAGTCGATATTGTGTAGCTAAAGTTTGATACGCCTTTGTCCTGCTTATGTATCGAGGGACTGCGCACCACCCAGTCATAGACGCCTGAAACCATGCAGAGACCGTTTGCACAGGTGACCACAATGCTGTCATTACGGACGTTATATATGCGTTCAGGCCATCGCCGGTAATAGTTCCTCTTGTCCTGGATGATCGAACTCAGGTTCGTCAACTTGCCATAATAGTCGACGGTGCGAGCGTAGGACGCCTGAACTTGAGCAACAGCGAAATCGTCATTGTCGCCATGATGCTCGATCAGATTCTTGACGAAGGCGACCGCAGAGTTCTCCACCTGCTGCCTTGCGTCAGGCGCCGGCACCGCCACGGGCGAAGGATCTGGCCTCGTTGACAGCTGCGATGTATCCGCGGGCGATTGGTTGGCTGCGACATTGGTCACACGCAACGCTGCCATTTCGCTGGCCGATAGGTACCTCAGGTCATGCTTGTCAAAGTTCGAAGCCAATTCAATCAGGCCGGGGTCCACTCCCATCTCGACTACGTAGGATTTGATTGCGGCCGTTCCGAGCTCGACCCGGGCCTTGGCTTCTTCCCTGGAAATCCCGTCAGTCCATTTCAACCAAGCCCGATGAATGCCGATAGAACCTGGTTCGGCAACACGGTGGACGCCACCCAAGAAGGCCAGTGAGCAGGCCGAAGCGCACTGCAGGCGGCGAAGCTGGAGTGTATCCAACCCTGCCGCGCGGATCATACGCCCCAACCGAAGCGCACTGCCGACGTTGCCGCCGGGGGAGTTGAATACGATCATCCGGGCCCCGCTGCTTACAACCGCGTTGCCAAAAGCGTTCAGGGGTTCGTTGTCTCTGAACTCGCCGGACACAACAAGAAACGGCTGCTGCCCCGGAGACGAAACAGGCGTGTATTCTAGGGCCTCAACCTTGCATGTTGCTGCCGCGACAATTGAACCTACCGCCAGAACCAGAGAAGCAACACGCACAGCTCGACAGAGCCCCAACTTGCCCGCTGCAAGTAAGAACCTGTCGACGGCCTATTTCAAGGGTCTTCCTTGAAAGCTGGATTTCATTCGGAGCGGTCACTGGCCGAAAAAACTTGGTGCGGATGAAGGGACTCGAACCCCCACGCCTTTCGGCACTGGAACCTAAATCCAGGGCGTCTACCAGTTCCGCCACATCCGCATCGTCCGGCAATCCCATGTAGCCATCATTCTGTCAATGTCAGAGACAAGATGTCGGGCCAGGGCCGAAATGTGGTTATTCGCCTAAGCGCGAAGACTGTTGAAAATTAGGCTCGCCTGTGACAAAAGGCGTGTCAAATGTGACGGGACGCGACGATCCGCTTCTACAGAATGTGATAAGAAGTAGGAAAAACAAGAACTTATTCACATTTTGGAACGCAGTTTGGGAGAGTTTGAGCCGCAATTTCGGTCAAATCGCCAGGTTCCGTACCAAAAGCCATTCCCGGCAAGAATATACCGGCAGGCTGTAAACGGCAGAGGCCGTGGCAGTCTCATTGGTGAAAACAAAGGTTTTACGATGCAGGTCACCGAAACGCTTAACTCCGGTCTCAAGCGCGAGATCAAGATCACCGTGCCGGCCGGTGATATGGAAGCCAAGCTGATGGCGAGGCTCTCGGACGCGCGCAACAAGGTTCGCATCAACGGCTTCCGGCCGGGCAAGGTGCCGGTGCAGCACCTGCGCAAGGTCTACGGCAAGTCGTTCATGGCCGAAGTGGTCAACGAGATCCTTAACGACTCCACCCGTTCCATCATTACGGGCCGCGGCGAAAAGGCCGCCATGCAGCCCGAAGTCATCATGACCGAGGACGAGAAGGAAGCCGAGAAGATCCTGGCCGGTGGGACCGACTTCGAGTTCCGCCTCAACTATGAAGTCATCCCGGCGATCGAGATCAAGGATTTCTCCGACATCAAGGTGACACGTCAGGTGTTCGACGTGCCGGAGGCCGAGATCGACGACCAGGTCAAGCGGGTTGCCGAATCGGCGCGCAGCTATGAGCCGAAAACCGGCAAGGCCGCCGAAGGCGACCGCGTCAGCATCGACTATGTCGGCAAGATCGACGGCGAGGCCTTTGCCGGCGGCGCCGGCACAGACCAGCCGTTGGTGCTGGGCTCCAAGGAATTCATTCCTGGCTTCGAGGACCAGCTCATCGGCACCAAGGCCGGTGACGAAAAGCAGGTCACCGTGACCTTCCCGGAAAATTACCAGGCGGCACATCTGGCCGGCAAGGAAGCCACGTTCGACGTCACCGTCAAGGAAGTGTCGAAGCCGGGCGAGCTGGAAATCAACGACGAGACCGCGAAGAACCTTGGCCTGGAATCGCTGGAGCGCCTGCGCGAGATCGTGCGCGGCCAGATCGAGAACCAGTTCGGCTCGATGACGCGCCAGAAGGTCAAGCGCCAGCTGCTCGACCAGCTCGATGCCGCCTATTCGTTCGAGGCGCCGTCGAAGCTCATCGAGGCCGAGTTCAACAACATCTGGGCTCAGGTCACCCGCGACCTGGAGGCCGCCGGCCGCACCTTCGCTGACGAAGAGACGACCGAGGAAGAGGCCCGCGCCGAATATCAGCGTCTTGCCGAACGCCGCGTGCGTCTCGGCCTGGTGCTGGCGGAGATCGGAGAGAAGGCCGGTGTCACCGTATCGGACGAGGAATTGCAGCGTGGCCTGTTCGAGCAGGTTCGCCGCTTTCCGGCCAACCAGCAGCAGGAAGCCTTCGAGTTCTACCGCAGCAACCCCGAGGCGCTGAATGCGCTGCGCGCACCGATGTTCGAGGAGAAGGTGGTCGACCACCTGCTCGGCCAGATCTCGGTCACCGACGTCAAGGTCAGCAAAGAAGAGCTGATGGCCGACGACGAGGACGCGGAAACCACGACCAAGGCGAAGCCCGCGAAGAAGGCCGCGGCCAAAAAGGCTGAAGCCAAGGCGAGCGAGGCGGGCGACGAGGCGGAAGAGCCGAAGAAGAAGGCCGCGCCGAAGAAGAAGGCCGCCAAGGACGCCGAATAAGTCCCGAGGCTGAAGGACTCGACGAAGGCCGCCCTTGAGGCGGCCTTTTTCGTTGCGAAACTGCAACAGCCGACTCGCTTTGCGGGAAATGGCACTTGGCGATACCTGGCGTTGATCATTATCTGCACTGCTGTTGCAAACCGTCTGGTTCCTGGAGGGGGCGTTGAGCCTATTCTTCGAAAAGGGGCGACCCGTTGCCCTGGCTCTCGTTCTGGCCTTCGCCGGCGATGTTGCCCAGGCCGGCGCGCTTGCCGGCGAGTGGCGCTTCGGCACGGACGACGATGGCCTTGTCACCGCTTCGCTTCATGGCACCAACAAGCTGATCACGGGTGGCGGTGCCTTGAGTTACAGCCCGGTGTTGACCATCGCCTGCCGGACAGACGGCGAACCGCGATGGACCGAATGGCTGCAGTTGAATGACGGGGTTTCGGCCAGCCGCAAGATCACCATGTCGGTCACCGTCGACGACGGCGGCAAGTTCGACGAGACCTGGTCCGTCGGAGCGCGCGGCCGAATGCTGGTGCGCGACGGCGCCGACGGCATCAAGCGCCTTGTGCCGGCAAGCCGGCTGTCGCTTTCCTGGCGGTTCGGCTTGTTGTCAGGCC